>JBKPNB010000168.1:0-6135 GCA_046732395.1 Actinomycetota bacterium
ACGTCGCCGAGTCCGACAGCCCGACTGCGCCCTCGCAGCACGCCCAGTGGCGCGACCCTCTCCACCTCCTCGACACCGACGAGTCGCGCGCCTTCGCCCCGCCGGCGCCGCCGCCGGGGCGACCGCCCCCGGCGCCGACGATCGAGCCCCGGCGGGTCGGCGACGCGCTCGAGATCGACTACTCGGCGCCGGCGCCCGCCGACGGCCCGCCGCCGACCCAGCTTGTCGTGAACCTCAACTCGCCCGATGATCCGCTGCCGCCCCACAGCCACGCGATCGCGATCGACGCCGAGACCGGCACCGTCCGGGTGCCGGTTCCGGTCGAGGCAGGCAAGTCATACGAGGTGAGCGTCAGCGCCGGCAACGAGCTCGGCGCGAGCGGCTCCGTCGCCCGCTCGATCGCGGGCGAGCCAGGTGCCTGACGGCACCCGGTCCGTCCTCATCACCGGCTGCTCGTCGGGGATCGGGCATGCCACCGCGAGCGTGCTCGTCGCGGGCGGCTGGAGGGTCTACGCGACCGCGCGGCTGCCCGAGTCGATCGCCGACCTCGCCGCTGAGCCCCCAGGGGAGGCTGTTCGTTAGGGGTTCATTGCGAGAGCCCTCGCGCGTGTCAGCCGGTGTACCCGCAGCGCTATTGTGCCCCGGAGCGGGCCGTTTCGGCCGGCTAGGAGGCGAGAGAGTTTGAGCGGATTGCCGGCAGCCCGGCCACACGCCGCCACCTGACGAGTGGGGCCGCTTGGAGGCATCTGATCTAACCAGCGAGGAGCGGGTCCGGGCCGAGGCACTCGGCGCGGCGGCCGAGCTCGTCGAACTCGGTGAGCTCTCGACCGTCTCGCGTTCGCCGTGGCAGCTCTTCTGGCGCCGCTTCCGCGAGGACAAGCTCGCGCTCGTCGCGCTCGGATTCCTCATCATCCTGATCCTGGTCGCAATCTTCGCGAAGCAGGTCACCGCGCTGGTAGGCGCCCCGAGCCCGGACACGCTCGACACGAAGTCCCTCGACATCTTCGGCACGCCGACCGGGCCGAGCTCGGCCCACCTCTTCGGCGTCGACCAGCTCGGCCGCGACGTCTTCAGCCGTACCGTCTACGGCGCCCGGGTCTCGCTGATCGTCGCCTTCACGGCCACCATCCTCGCGACGATCGGCGGCGTCATCGCCGGGCTGCTCGCCGGCTACTTCCGCGGCTGGACGGACACCATCGTCTCACGCTCCGTCGACGTGCTCCTCGCGATCCCCTACCTGCTGCTGGCGACCGGCCTCGCCGCAGCGTGCTCGTTCGGCAACGGCTGCCTCGGCGGCCTCGTCAAGCCCGGCATCCCGGTGGTGGTCGCCGTGATCTCGTTCACCAGCTGGACCTACATGGCGCGGATCATCCGGGGCCAGGTCCTGTCGCTGCGGGAGAAGGAGTTCGTCGAGTCGGCGCGATCGGTTGGCGCCTCCGACGGCCGGATCATCTTCCGCGAGCTGCTGCCAAACCTGGTGGCGCCGATCATCGTCTACGCGACGACGCTGATGCCCCAGGTGATCCTCTACGAGGCCGCGCTCTCGTTCCTCGGAGTCGGCGTCCAGCCCCCCACCCCGAGCTGGGGCCAGATGATCGCCGACGCCACCCCGAACTTCAACACGCAGTGGTGGTACATGTTCTTCCCGGGGATCGCGCTGCTGCTCACCGTGCTCGCCTTCAATTTCGTCGGCGACGCGATGCAAGACGCGCTCAACCCGAGAGCGAAGAAGACTTAGGGAATGCCCAGGACAACGCGAAAGGAAAGGGATGCAGAGGATGCGATCTAGATCGCTGCGGGTGATCGTGCCCGGGCTCTTGGTGCCATTGGCGATTGCGGTGGGACTGTCCGCGTGCGGCAGCAGCAGCAGTAGCAGCAACCAGAACGTCGGCGCGGCCGTCAGCAAGTACCCCCCGCCGACCTCACCGCCGGCGAACGCGAAGAAGGGCGGCACGCTGACCGAGCTCTGGGCCGCCGACGTCGACTACATCGACCCCGGCGCCGCCTACTACCAGCCGACCTACTCGGTGGACCTCGCCGTCGACAGGCCGCTGATGGGCTGGCCGCCCGACGCCACCAAGCCGGTCCCCGACCTCGCCGCCAGCCAGCCGAAGGTGTCGAGTGACGGCAAGACGATCACCTTCACGATCAAGAAGGGCATCCAGTACAGCCCGCCGACCGGCGGCGGCTCGGGATGGAACAAGCCGGTGGTCTCGGCGGACGTCAAGTATGCGATGGAGCGGGCGCTGATCCCGGGGGTCCCGAACGGCTACTCGCTCCTCTACTTCAACGACCTGGTCGGCTTCAAGCAGGCGCAGGCGGCCGCGAAGGCGGATCCGACGAAGGTCCCGAACATCAGCGGGATCCAGACGCCGAACCCGACGACGGTCGTGTTCAAGCTGACGCAGCCGACGTCCCTCGGATTCATCCAGGCGCTGTCGCTGCCGGTGAGCTCGCCGGTGCCGGAGGGGTACGCGGCCAAATACGACTCCGCTACCCCGTCGTCGACCTACGGTCAGCACCAGATCGACACCGGTCCGTACTACGTGCAGACCTATAAGCCCGGGACGGAGATCGTCCTGGCCCGGAACCCGAACTGGAACCCGAAGCTCGATTTCCGTCCGGCGTATCTGGACAAGATCGACATCCAGGAGGGCTTCTCCGACACCGCCTCGGCGGGCCGGAAGATCCTCACCGGGTCGAACCAGGTCAACGGCGACTTCAGCGCGCTTCCGGAGACGGTGAAGCTGGCGGCGACCAAGTATCCGAACCAGCTGACGCTGACCCCGGCCGGCGCGAACCGGTACGTGGCGTTCAACACCACGAAGCCGCCGTTCAACAACATCGACGTTCGCAAGGCGGTGATCGCGGCCTCGAACCGCGACGCGCTGCGGGCGACGCGCGGCGGCCCGCTGATCGGCGCGATCGCCACGCACTTCATGCCGCCGGGAATCGACGGGTTCGAGCAGTCCGGAGGCTACGCGGGGCCCAGCGGCTCTCAGTTCGACTTCGTCCAGCATCCGACAGGCGACATGGCGATCGCCACCAAGTACATGAAGAAGGCCGGGTTCAAGTCCGGCAAGTGCGAGGGGGCGCACTGCACGATCACGATGGTCGGCGATAACACGCCGCCCGGGAGTGATACGTCGCAGGTGGTGAAGTCACAGCTCACGCAGCTTGGCTTCGACGTCCAGCTCCATCCCGTCGACCACGATGTCATGTACACGAAGTTCTGTTCGGTTCCCGCGAATCAGCCGAACGTCTGCCCGAACGTCGGGTGGATCAAGGACTTCAACACCGGCCAGGGGATGATCGACGTGCCGTTCAACGGGGCGAGCATCAACCCGGCGAACAACTCGAACTGGCCCCAGCTCAACGATCCGGCGATCAATCACGTGCTCGACCAGGCGAAACTGATCACCGATCCGAAGAAGCAGGCCGACGCCTACGGCAAGGCCGACGAGATGATCATGGCCAAGGCGCCGGCGATCCCATGGCTGTGGGACAACGAGGCGAACATCTCCTCGTCCGACGTCGCCGTGGTGATCAACGAGTTCAACGCGCTCACCGACCTGTCGTACACGTCGCTGAAGAACCCGTGATCGGCAGGCGCGAGATCGCCTGACATAGCGGAGGGCCCCGCCGCCCGCCGGCGGCGGGGCCGGCTCCGGCTCAGGGAAGGTCACCCCACTGCTGCGCTACATCGTCAGACGAGTCCTGTGGGGCGTCGCGCTGCTCGTCATCTGTAGCGCGGTGATCTTCCTGATCTTCTACATACTCCCCTCCGCCGACCCGGCCGTGCTACGGGCCGGGCGCAACGCCGGGCCTGCCCAGATCGCAACCATCCGCCACTCGCTGGGCCTCGACAAGCCGGTCTACGAGCAGTTCCTCGACTACATGAAGAACGTCTTCCTGCACTTCGACTTCGGCTACAGCTACCAGTACAACGTCCCGGTCCGGCAGCTGATCTTTTCTCGCCTACCGGCGACGATCTGGCTCGTCACCGGGGCGGTGATCATCTGGCTGGCCCTCGGCCTGACCACGGGGATCATCTCCGCGGTTAAGCGCCGCTCGTTCCTCGACCGGGCGACGATGACCGGCTCGCTGGCCCTGATCTCGGCGCCGGTCTTCTGGCTCGGCCTCGTCCTCCTCTACCTGTTCGCAGACGACGTCGGCCGGTTCCCGATCTTCCCCGGCCAGGGGAGCTTCGCCACCGCGACGACGATCCCCGAAAAGGCGGGGTCGATGATCCTGCCCTGGATCGTGCTCGCGGCCGCGACGGCCGCCATCTACGCCCGGTACATGCGCTCGAGCATGATCGACGTGATGGCGGAGGACTACATCCGCACGGCCCGGGCGAAGGGTGTCCCGGAGCGAACGGTCATCCTCCGCCACGAGGTCCGCAGCGCGATCACCCCGATCGTCACGCTGCTCGGACTCGACATCGGGACCTTGCTCGCCGGCAACGCGATCCTCACCGAGTCGGTCTTCAACATCCCGGGGGTCGGGCGGCTGCTCTTCACCTCGATCCAGCGCTCCGACCTGACGACGATCCAGGGCATCGTCCTGTTCGGCGCCTTCTTCATCATCATCTGCAACCTGATCGTCGACATCGCCTACGCCTACCTCGACCCCCGCGTCCGCTACCAATGACCGAGTTGCCGAGGACGATCGGGATCGGCGCCTCGACCGACGGCGCGGGGCCGCTGCTCGAGGTCGACGACCTCCGGGTGACCTTCGACACCGACGACGGGGACGTCAAGGCGGTCGCCGGAGCCTCGTTCAGCGTCGGCCGAGGCGAGACGCTCGGGATCGTCGGCGAGTCGGGGAGCGGTAAGAGCGTGGCCAATCTCACCGTCCTCGGCCTCACCCGGGCGCCGAGCACGACGATCTCGGGCCGGATCCTGTTCGAGGGTCGCGACCTCGCCGAGGCGCCGGGCGAGCAGCTGCGCAAGGTCCGCGGCAACGAGATCGCGATGATCTTCCAGGACCCGCTGACCTCCCTGCACCCGTTCTACAAGGTCGGCAAGCAGATGGTGGAGGCGATTCAGGTGCATCGCAAGGCCTCCGAGGCCGAGGCTCGGGAGCGGGCGATCGAGCTCCTGAGCCTGGTCGGGATCCCCGAACCCGAGCGGCGCTTCGGCCAATACCCGCACGAGTTCTCGGGCGGGATGCGGCAGCGGGCGATGATCGCGATGGCGCTCGTCAACGACCCGAAGCTGCTGATCGCCGACGAGCCGACCACCGCGCTCGACGTCACGATCCAGGCCCAGATCCTGGAGCTGATCAAGGGTCTCCAGGAGCGGCTCGACATGGCGGTGATCCTGATCACCCACGACCTCGGGGTGATCGCCCAGGTCGCCGATCGGGTGAACGTCATGTACGCGGGGCGGATCGTCGAGTCGGGGACCCTCGACCAGATCTTCTACGACCCCCAGCACCCATATACATGGGGTCTGCTCGGGTCCCTGACCCGAATCGACCGCCCGCGGATCGAGCGCCTGGCGCAGATCAGGGGGCAGCCGCCGTCGCTGATCGCGCCGCCGCAGGGCTGCCACTTCCGGCCGCGATGCCCCCACGCGTTCGGCCGCTGCACCGAGACCCCCGAGCTCGAGCGGCGCGGCGGCGGGCCCGGGCAGCTCGACCGCTGCTGGCTGAGCCCCGAGCGCAAGCGCGGGCTGCGGGTGATCTCGACCGGCGAGATCGGCCTCGAGGCCACGGCCAGTTGACGGCCGCGTTCGCCATCATCGTCGTCTTCACGGTGATCTGGCTGTTCGCCGACGGGCGGCCGCTCGCGGCGGCCGTGTTCGCTCTCCTCGCGCTACCGGTGGTTCTCTTCGCGCTGCGCCGGGAGCGCCGGGGCTGAGCCGGGCGGCGATCGGCGCGAAATGAGATGCGCCGGGCAGGCGCCACTCGACCGACCGCAGCGCTCGCCGTCCTCGTCTCGGTCTGCCTCGTCGCCGCCGGCTGCTCGAGCTCGCAGGTCCCGACAACCCTCACCGGCATCGATCTCGCGCGTTCGCGGCCGGCGCCGATCCCGCTTCACGTGACCCGCATCGCCCGCCGGGTCGAGCGCCTGCGCGGGCTGCGGTTCGAGACGGTCCCGCACGTGGTGGTCGTCGGCCCCGCCCGGCT
>JBKPNB010000169.1:0-3995 GCA_046732395.1 Actinomycetota bacterium
GACCCGGGTTGTGTCCTTCGTCGCGGCGGCCGGGAATCCGATGCCGCTCGCCGCCTCGACCTGCGGTCGCCGGATGATCGCCTCCGGCGCGGGCGCCGGCGGCTGGCGCTCGGAGACCCCGCCGCCGCTGTGGTGGACGAAGAGCGCGTTGCCGGCGAAGTACCCGCCGAGGCCGATGGCGAAGGTGACGATCACAAGGGCGACGGCGACCAGGGCCCGTCGCAGGAGGTAGCGGGCGCGCACGGGCGAACGGTAGTCGACGCCCGCCGGCTCCCGGCCCGCCTGCCCCCGCCGCGCCGCCCGCGCCCCCGCGTCCCCGCCAGGCGATAGAGTTGGAGTTGACTGACTGGTCAATCAGCCGCCGGAGGGCCGCATGAACTTCGCCTACAGCGACGAGCAACTCGAGTTCAGGGCGCAGTGCAGGCGCTTCGCGTCCGAGGTGATCCGCCCCGTCGCTCCGAAGCACGACCGCGAGGAATCGACGCCGTGGGAGGTGATCCGGGCCGCTCGCCGGCAGGGGCTCCACGGAATCGATCTGATCCAGCGGTTCGGCACCGACCCCGACGGGATCATCGGGACGATCTACGCCGAGGAGATGCATTGGGGCTGTGCAGGGATCGCGCTTGCGATGTCCGGCTCGAGCCTCGCGGCCGCGGGCCTCGCCTCCTCCGGCACCCCCGAGCAGATCGCGCGCTGGGTCCCCGAGTGCTTTGGGGTAGGCGACGAGATCAAGCTCGGCGCCTACGCGGTGACGGAGCCGCAGGCGGGGTCGGACGTCAAGAGCCTGCGGACCACCGCCCGGCTCGACGGCGACGAATGGGTGCTGAACGGGACCAAGGTCTTCATCACCAACGGGGGCATCGCCGACGTCCACGTCGTCGTCGCCACCGTCGATCCAAACCTCGGCCACCGCGGGCAGGCCTCGTTCGTCGTCGCCAAGGGAACCCCTGGGCTGAGCCAGGGCAAGAAGGAGTCGAAGCTCGGGATCCGTGCCTCGCACACGGCCGAGGTGATCCTCGAGGACTGCCGGGTGCCGACCGAGAACCTGCTCGGCGGGATGGAGAAGCTCGAGCGAAAGCTCGCGCGCGCTCGCTCCGGCGAGTCGTCGGGTCGGGCCTCGAACGCCCTCGCCACCTTCGAGCTGACCCGGCCGATCGTCGGTGCCTCGGGTCTCGGGATCGCGCAGGCGGCCTACGAGTGGACGGTCACCTATCTGCTCTCGGACGGCGTCGTCGCCGCTCCGCCCGGCGAGTGGCTCGATGAGAGTTCGACCGCGGGCCGGCCGCCGCTCGAGCGGCAGGCGGTCCAGCAACGCCTCGCCGACGTGGCGATGGAGATCGACTGCGCCCGCCTGCTCGTCCAGCGCGCCTCGTGGATGGGGCGCAACGGAATCCCGCTCACCGGCGGCCAGGGCTCGATGTCGAAGCTGAAGGCCGGCGACGTCGCGATGTGGGCGACCCGCACCTGCATGGACCTCGTCGGGCCGTTCGCGCTGAGCGTCGACTGCCCGCTCGAGAAGTGGTTCCGGGACGCGAAGATCTTCCAGATCTTCGAGGGCACGGCGGAGATCCAGCGTCAGGTGATCGCGCGGATGCAGGTCGCCGAGCATCGCGAGCGGCTCGCCGAGGGCGTCGAGGTCGCCGTCGCGGCGATGGACCGAACCGCGGCGAGCGGCAACGGCGCCACCAGGTCGAACGGCTCGGGCGCGGTCGCCACCGAGCCCACCGGCGCGTCCGCCTAGCAGGGCGGACCGGCGACGACGTCGACGTCTCGCGGCCCACCTGCGAGCACCGCCGCAACGTCCCCTGACCCCATTCCGGGCTCTGCAACCGAGGTTGCAGGGGCCATAAAGTTTGTTAGCAAATGCTTGCAAACGGGCGTCGCGTTGCTAGGCTGCCGCCTCGGAACTCGCTCGTCCGCCTGCCTGGGTGAACCGCTTCAGCGACACCAGACGCCGCGCCTGCGGCGCGGCGATCGCGATAGCTGCGGTCGCTGGCTTCGCCCTCGCCGGCAACTCGGCGGCGCCGGCCAAGGACCTGCACGCGAAGCTCCACCGCGCGCAGGCGAAGCTGAGCGAGAAGAAGAGGCGGGAGGGGGTCCTGTCGACGACGATCGCGCGCGACAACCGCCGCCTGCGGGAGCTGACGGCGCAGGTGGCGACGCTTCGAAACCAGATCGCGATTGCCCGCAACCAGCTCGATCGGGTCGAGGCGGAGCTCGCCAGGGACCGCATCCACCTCCGGGTCCTGCGCGGACGCCTGCGGCGGTCGCTGCGCGCCCTCTCCGACCGCCTGGTCGCGATCTACAAGTCCGACCAGCCGGACGCGCTGACCGTGATCCTCAACGCCCACGGATTCGACGACATGCTCACCCGCTACGACTATCTGCGACGGATCTCGCAGCAGGACGCCGACCTCGTCGGGCAGGTCCGTCATCTCCGCGATGCCGCCCGCGACACGGTCAGGCGGGTCGCCGCCGAACGCGACCGGATCTCAGCGCGCAAGGCGGAGCTGGCCCGCCAGCGGCACGAGCTTGCCGCCCGCCAGGCGGAGCTGGCGCAGGCCCGCACGCGCCAGCGGGCGGCGCTCGCCCAGGTGCGGCGGTCCGAGCAGGACCTCGAGGGAAACATCTCCGAGATCCAGGGCCAGATCGCCGCTCAGATCGCGGCCGCCCAGCGCGCCGAGGCCGCTGCCCCGGCGCCGGCTGCCCCGGCGCCGGTCCAGCCCGCCGGTCCCGTACCCGGCGGGGTGAGCGCCTCGGGGCTCGCCTGGCCGGTCAACGGACCGGTCGTCTCCCCGTTCGGCCCGCGCACCATCAACGGCGGCTACGAGAACCACCCCGGGATCGACATCGCGGTGCCGACCGGAACGCCGATCCACGCAGCCGCCGCGGGCACCGTCCTGTTCACGCAATCGGAGGCGACGAGCGGGGGCTATGGGAACTACACCTGCATCGATCACGGCGGCGGCCTATCCACGTGTTACGCGCACCAGCAAAGCTTCGCCGTCTCCCAAGGCCAGCACGTGAGCCAGGGCCAGGTGATCGGCTACAGCGACTGCACCGGCTACTGCTTCGGCCCCCACCTCCACTTCGAGGTCCGGATCGACGGGCAGGTCCAGGACCCGCTCAACTACCTCCCCTGAGCGGCCACCGTGGCCTCATCCGATCGGGTTGTGAGACGGCACCAAACGGGCAGACTCACAAATCCTTCACACGGCGCCCGTCGAGGGTGGGCCGGATTCGGGGCCAGAGGGCACGGACGGACCGGGATGAGCAACGGGACAGCGATCGCGCAGCGCCCGCAGGCGCGTGCTTACCTGGCCGAGCCCGGCGCCAAGCTCCGGCTCGAGCTCCGGGGTCGTCGGCGGGGCGGTTGACAACGTCGATCAGGTGGCGGGCAGCGCCGGCGTCACCACGACCTCGGCGGCGCCACCGGCTCGGTCACCAATCCGGTCGACGACACCGTCACCGACACCCTGAACGATGTCGGCCAGGCGACCGGCACCGGCGACCTCGGCAACGATGTGACCGACACCGTCAACGGCCTCACCGACGGGGTGACCGACACCGTCAACGGCGCCACCGACGGAGTGACCGGCACCGTCAACGGGGTCACCGGCGGCGGCAGTGGCGGCGGCCTACTCGGCGGCGGCTAGCCAGCCAGCGAGCTCTCCACCCAGCGCAGCGCGTCCTCCTGGAGCTCCGGATTGTGCTGGACCGAGCGGTGGTGCCCGCCGGCGACGATGATCAGCTTGCGCGGCTCCTCGGCCAGCCCGTAGAGCTCCTCGCTCCAGGTGTAGGGAATCCGCTCGTCGCCGCGGGCGTGTGCGAGGAGGAGCGGCTTACGGCCGAGGAGCGCGACCCCCTTGCGGAGGTCGTGCTCGCCGAGCCACGCCTCGAGCGCCGCGACGGCCTCGGCCCCGGCCCGGAACTCGAGCTCGCCGGAGCGCAGCCCGCGCCGCAGGCTCTCCTCGCCGGCGGGGCAGATCGCGATC
>JBKPNB010000170.1:0-5249 GCA_046732395.1 Actinomycetota bacterium
ACCCGACACGGGTCTCGTCGCTTTCGGCACGCATAAGGCGCAAGGCTCGGACGCCGCACACAGTAGGAAGGCCCCGTTTCCGGGGCCCTCCTGAGTAGCGGGGGCAGGATTTGAACCTGCGACCTCCGGGTTATGAGCCCGGCGAGCTACCTGACTGCTCCACCCCGCGTCGCTCGGCGGATTATAGCGCGGGTCTAGAGCAAGGCCGTAATCGCGGCGGGCCGGAGGATACGTACGCCCGGCCGAATGCCGCAGCTCGCGAGAGCGGCGGTTCCCAACGCGAGATCGACGAGCATCGTCGCCGCCTGGGTGCCGGCAGAGAAGCCGACGATCGCCGCGCTTCCGAGCGCCGCGGCCATCAGCGCCTGCTGGGTTCCTGCGCCTCCGGGCGTGAAGGGGACTGCTCCCGCGAGTAACTGGAGCGACAAGACGATCGGCGCGACGGCCAAAGCACCGGGCACGTGGAACGCGTACAGGAAAGCCACGATCGCCGCGAAGCGCAGAGCCCAGGAGAGGAGCTGCCACGAAGCGACCGTCGTCAGGTAGCGGCTCGGGCGGCGGACCACGGCCAGGCCACGGACGAGCCGACGTGCCGAGGCGGCCAACGGGCGACGCCAATACAAGCAGCCGAACGCCGCCGCCAGGACGATTCCGGCGACGATCGCGGCAGCGAGGGGACTCGCCCCTGCGGCCAATCGGCCGTGCAGCGCACCGTTCGGCAAGGCGCCGAGCGTGGCCGCGGACGCTAGGACCAGCAGAGCTACGACGAAGTCGAGCGCCTTCTCGACGGCGAGCGATCCGACGATCGTCGCGGTCGAGGCGCGGTCTTCGTCGGTGCGCAGCCGCGTACGCGCGAGGGCAACGCGCAGCACCTCGCCGCCGCCGAGCGGCACGATCACACCCGCGCCGACCCCGGCGAAGTACGGGATGGCGGCGTCGCGGAAGGCGACGCACCGATCAGGGAACGAAACGCGCAGGACGTTCTGCCACGCTCGCGCCCGGGCCGCGAGCTTGAGTGCATGAAGTCCCAGTCCCGCGGCGAGAAGCGGCAGGGACACACCAGAGAGGTGCGCGGCCGCCGCCTCCGTCATCGACCAGGCGGCCACGACGAGCTCGTTCATTCCGGACGATCATCGGCACTCGGCGTGAATTCCTTACGAGGGGCCGGCAACGCCTTCGTAAAATCGCGCACGTCTGACAGCGCGCCTCAGAAAGTAGCCTGAGGCGATGCGCGTCGCGGCTATCGACCTTGGGACGAATTCGACTCGCCTGCTCGTCGCCGACCTCGACGACGGTCGTCTCGACCACGTCGTCCGCCGGCTGAAGATCACGCGGCTCGGGGAGGGCGTCGACGAGCGAAAGCGCCTCCTCCCCGCCCCGATCGCGCGCGTGCGCAACGTCCTCGTCGACTTCCGGCGCGTGATCGAGGAGCTCGGTGCCGAGCGCACGCTCCTCGTCGCGACGAGCGCCGTCCGCGACGCGGAGAACGGCGAGGCATTCCTCGGCGAGATCGAGTGGAGCTACGGCTTCGCGACACGGCTGCTCTCGGGCGACGAGGAAGCGCAGCTCACCTTCCGCGGCGCCGCGCTCGGACGCGACCTCGCCGACGAGACGCTCCTGCTCGACATAGGCGGCGGCTCTACCGAGTTCGTCGTCGGCGGCGCCGACGGACTGCGCTTCCACGAGAGCCTCGACTTCGGCTCCGTCCGGCTGACCGAGCGCTTTTTGCACACGGACCCGCCGACGGCGGACGAGCTGGGCGCGTGCGCGAGCGCCGCGCGGGAACTGCTCGACAAGCGCATTTCGAGTGACTTGCGCCCGCAGACGGTAATCGGCGTCGCGGGCACGATCACTTCGATCGCGGCGCTCGACCTAGCGCTCGACGATTACGACCCTGAGCAGGTACACGGCCACCGGCTCTCACGCGCGGGCGTCGAGGCACAGCTCGAGCGCCTCGCCGCGCTCCCGCTGGCCGAGCGCCGCGAGGTCGCCGCGCTCGATCCCGAACGCGCGCCGGTGATCGTCGCCGGCGCCGTGATCTTGGAGGAAGCGCTCGACCACTTCCATCTCGACGGAATCGAGGCAAGCGAGCACGACATCCTCGACGGCGCCGCGCTGGAGGCCGCGAAGCTCCCCGAGCCTGAAGAGGGCGCCGCCCCGCCGGGCGCCTACACGTGCTGCTGACGCGCGCTAGCTAGTAAGCGGTGCCCGGGTCCTCGTCCAGCGGGGGCGGCTCGTCCTCGGCGAGGCGCCGCTGCAGCGAGCTCCGAGAGAGCACACCGACGAGCCGTTCGTCCTCCGTCACCGGCACCCGGGCGAGATCGTGGTCCTCGAGAAATCGAAACGCCTCGTCGAGGGGGAGCTCCGGGTCGAGCGTGTAGCGCGGGGGCTCGGCAATCTCGCGCACGGGCGTCGTCGCGGCGTCGCGGCCGGCCGCGACGACGTCGCGTACCAGCGTTCCGCGGGTTATCACCCCCGCGAGCCGCTCGTCCTCGGCCACGAACACGGCTCGCACCTCCGGACGCGAGAGGAGCTCGCCGGCTTCCTGCGCGGGCGAGTCGCCGCTCAGCGTCCGCGGCTCTGGAACCATCGCGTCCCTCACGCGGTCCATCACGGATAGATGCCGCGCGCGGTCAGCGCGGCACCGACCTCGCGAATTCCTGCAACGAGCGCGGCGCTTCGCAGCGAAAGCCCCTGCTCGTCGGCCAGGCGCCAGACCCGGTCGAACGCGTCCGCAAGCTTGTCCGCGAGCTTCGCCCTGATCTCGTTGCGGTCCCAGAAGAGCCGCCCGAGATCCTGCACCCACTCGAAGTACGAGACGGTGACGCCGCCGGCGTTCGTCAGCACGTCCGGCAGGACGAGGATGCCGCGGTCGGCGAGAATCGCATCCGCCTCGACCGACGTCGGCCCGTTCGCGCCCTCGGCGATCACGCGGGCATGGATCCGGCCGGCGTTCTCGCCCGTCACCTGATCCTCGCGAGCGGCGAGGACGAGGATGTCGCACGGCAGCTCGAGCAGCTCCTCGTTCGTGACGCGCTCGCAGCGTTCGTAGCCGGCGAGCGAACCGTTCGCCTCTGTGTAGGCCCGCAACGCAGGGATGTCGACGCCGCGCTCGTCGTGGAGGCCGCCCGAAAGATCGGAGACGCCGACGACAACGGCGCCCTTCTCGTGCAGCTCCGCGGCCGCGATCCCGCCGACGTTGCCGAATCCCTGAACGACGCAGCGCTGCCCGGCGAGCGGGATTCCGAGCTTCGCGCAGCAGCGCTCGACGACCATGACGACGCCCGCGCCGGTGGCCTCGTGCCGGAACAGCGAGCCGCCGAGCGCGATCGGCTTGCCGGTCACGACCTCCGGCACGGCGAAGCCCATCTGCATCGAGTAGGTGTCCATCATCCACGCCATCGTCTGCTCGTTCGTCGCCATGTCCGGCGCGGGGATGTCCTCTTGCGGGCCGAGCACCGGCAGCAGCTCGGACGTGAAGCGCCGCGTGATCGCCTGGACCTCGTTCGAGGAGAGCTTGTGCGGGTCGCAGCGGACGCCGCCCTTGGCGCCGCCGTACGGCAGTCGCAGCAGCGCGCACTTCCACGTCATCCACATCGCGAGCGCGGCACACTCTCCGAGGTCGACCTCCGGGTCGTATCGGATGCCGCCCTTCGTGGGGCCGAGCACGCTCGAGTGCTGGACGCGATAGCCCGGGAAGACGCGCCAGGTCCCGTCGTCGAGCTGAACCGGAACGCTGACGACGAGCGACCGCTCCGGATAGCGGAGCCGCTCGGCGACCGCGTCGCCGACCGCCGCGTGCGGAAGCGCCTGCTCGAACTGCGTGATCGCCTGGCCGTAGAGCGGGGTCTCCCACTCCAGGTGCCCCGAATCGTGCGAAACGTCCTGCAGTTCGGCCATCGAGCCGGAGTGTAGTCCGGGCAAGATTCAGCACGGCGAACCGTTTTTGGCGCCGACGCGAACTGTGTACGCGAGACCTTGACGCGATGGACATGCACGCTCGCCGCGGCTGCGGCGCTCTTCGCGGCCGCGGCGGCGGCATCCCCGGCGTGGGCGCACGCACGGCTCGTCTCATCGACGCCCGCGGACGGCGACGTGCTCGCGAGCCCGCCGCGGCACGTGACGATCCGCTTCGACGACACCGTGCGCGCGCGGGGCGGGACCACGGTCGTCGCCAACTCGGACAAGCGCTCCGTGGTGGCCGGGAAGCCGCAGGCGCACGGGCGCGTCCTGACGATTCCGCTGCGGAAGCTCCGCGACGGCGACTACACCGTTCGCTGGAGCGTCCTGTCCGACGACGGACACACGGTCGACGGCGTCCTTGCGTTCGCCGTCGGCGCCGGTCGGGCCCCGCCGACCGCCGCGCTGAGCGCCGGCGGAAGGGGCCTGACGCGCAACGTGATCTCCCGGTGGTGCTTCTTTGCGGGCCTGCTGGTGGCGGTCGGCGTCGCCCTGTTCGTGCCGGTCGCGTGGTGGCCGGCGCTGCGGGCCGCAGGGGCCGATCCGGACGAGCGCGCGCTCTGGCCGCTCGCCTTCGTCGGGTTCCTGCTGGCGTTTCTCGGCGCCTCGTCGCTCCTCCCGCACCACGGCGCGGGCACGACCCGCTTCGGGCTGACGTACGAAATCGGCGGAATCATCGCCGTCGTCGGAGCGACCGTGTCCGCGATCGCCCTCGTCGACCGCCGCTTCGGACGCGGGGCATTCGTCTGCGCATTGGCGCTGTTGCCGATCCCGTCGGTCGCCGGGCATGCGCTCGACCGGGGCGGGTGGCCAAGGCCGCTCGAGGTCGTCGCGGACGTCCTGCACGTGGGCGCGGCTGCGGTCTGGATCGGCGGCCTGCTCGCGCTCGCGGTCGCACTCCCGCGCGCCTCTCGCCGGCTCTCGCCGGAGCAGCGGCCCGTGTTTGCCGCCGCGCTGGTGCCGCGGCTGTCGGCCCTCGCGCTCGCGTCGGTGCTCGTCATCGCGGTGACCGGCCTGATCCGGGCGCTCTCGGAACTGTCGGCCGTCAGCCAGCTCTGGAGCACCGGCTACGGACGGGCGCTCGTCGTCAAGACTGCTTTGCTCGTCGCGGTCGTCGCACTCGGCTGGGTCAACCGATCGCGGCTCGTCCCGCCGCTGCGTCTCGGCGCACTGCGTCGGAATGTCGTCGCCGAGCTCGTCCTCCTGGCGGGGATCGTGACCGCCGTCGCCTTCTTGACCGACCTGGCGCCCGGCAGGCAGCTCGCCCGCGCGGTTGCCCGCCCCGAGGC
>JBKPNB010000171.1:0-3673 GCA_046732395.1 Actinomycetota bacterium
TCCACGAGGGCGCCAACACTGTTCACATCTGCGCACTGGACTTCGGGCTGAACCAGGCTTGCAGAGACATCACGGTCCGTGTCGACAACGCGCCGCCGGTGGTGGCATTCGCCAACGCGCAGGACACGCGCGACCCGGAGCTTCTCCGAGCGCTCACATTCGACGCGACCTCGGGGATCGACGGCGGAACGATCTACTTCCGTCCGGCAGGAGGAAGCGACTGGCAACCGCTCACGACCCAGGTCGTCGGCGGCGAGCTCCAGGCTCACGTCGACTCCGAAAACCATCCACCCGGCCAATACGAGTTCCTAGCCGTCGTCCACGACGCCGCCGGGAACGGCAACCTCACCACCAAGCGGCAGGACGGCAACCCGATGACGCTGACGTTCCCGCTCAAGACGGCGACGAAGCTCCACGCGCACCTGAAACCTGGGGCATCACGGAAGCTTCGCGTCGGGTATGGCGTGGGCGGCGGAGTCGCAGGTCGTCTGACCCTCCCCGACGGCAACCCGATTCGAAACCGCAAGATCGTGATCACCGAGAACTTTGCGCCTGGCTCGGTCGTCGCGCATCGACGCTTCATGGTCAAGAGCAATCGCGGCGGACGGTTCCGGGCCAAGCTGCCTCCTGGCCCGTCGCGAGGGATCGCCGTCGGCTTCGCCGGGAATCCCCGATATCGGGCTTCCATTGCGAAGGCTGGCCGAATGGTCGTACGCAGCCACGCGACGTTCGCCACGTCCCGGCAGCGGGTCCTGGAGGGCGGCCGCGTCGCCTTCCGCGGACGGGTCCTCCACTACGGTGCTCGGATTCCGCCGAGCGGGAAGCTCGTCGAGCTCCAGGTCAAGGAGGGCACCCATCAGTGGAACACGGTCCAGCAGGCGATCCACTCGAACTCGAAGGGGCGCTACGACCTCCACTACCGCTTCGGCACCTTCTACCGCTCGAACGTCCAGTACCGCTTCCGCGTCAAGATCGATCGCGAGCAAGCGTGGCCCTATCGCGCTCCGGTGCGGTCGCGAGCCCGGGCGGTGACCGTCGTCGCTAGGTGAGAGAATTTGCCGCGGTTCGAACAGGGAGGGAACTTTGCGGAAGCTCAGACGCCCGAGCCACGCGACGCTCGTCGCCTATCTCGCGCTCTTCATCGCGCTCGGCGGCAGTGTCTACGCAGCCAGCAAGATCAGCGGCAGGACGATCAAGCCGCACTCGCTACCGGGCAACCGGCTCAAGGCGAACTCGGTCACAGGCCGTCAGATCAACGAATCGAGCCTGAACGCCCTGAACTTTGCGGCGATGAACGTTGGCGTGGGCCAGCCCTGCTCCGGAGCGACCGCGACGACGGGTTTTTGCGTCTCAACAACGCTTCGCCTGCGTCACGGTTCTCGTGTGATGGCTATCGCGAATGGCGGCTGGCACCCGCTCGTGGCCCCTCAACCATCGGCTCCAAACTTCTTAGTTTGCGACATAAGGCGAGATGGGGAGCCGGGCACCTTCGTGAATCAGCAGCAGCAATACGGCGAAACGATGCTCGTCAATCACAATGACGCCGCCACAAGCGCCTTCGCGCTCACAGCCCTGAGCAAGGGCAAGGTCCCGGCGGGTAACCACAAGATCCAGCTCTTCTGCGACAGCCAGACGGATCGGGTTGAGCGCCCGACGATCCTCGCCCTGGCGATCAGCGGCGGCTGACCGCCGCTAGAGTCCGGGTCGATGCCGAAGTTCAACGTCTTCCGAGTCATCGACGAGTCCAAGGACTGGCCCGAGAACGCCGAGTCGGTCGGCGCGGCCGAGACCGGCGAGATCGCGGACGCGGTCCGGGAGGTCGGCGAGGCCGGGAACGACTACGTCGTCGTCTCCGTCGATGACCCCGAGGAGCGCCAGCGGTGGGCGTGGCCGGAGCGCGGCGAGCCGACGGCGAAGTCGGACTGGACCGACGAGTTGCCCGACGATTCCGCTTAGGGAATCCTTGTCGATCGCCCGGTTGACGTTCCAACCGGGCGATGGCGTCACGCAAGCGACAGAAGGAAGCGGCTCGCCAGCGGCGGCTCGAGGCCGAGCGAACCGCGGCAGATCAGCTTCCCGAACGGTCTTTGTGCTAGAGGTCGTCTATGGAGTCGGCGGAGGCGCCGGCCGGTCATACGAAAAGCGCGGCGATGGTGACGGCCGCCGGGACGCAGGGTGACGAAATCGGCAGAAATGCGGTCCCGCGGGACCGCGCGGCCTGGACGGCCTCCGTGCGCGGCCCTCCGCGCGGGGACGCTCCCTTGACAGGCTTGGCGCACCGGGGTTAGCGTCGGCGGATCGCGATCGCCGACGGGAGAGCGGGCGCTACGACGCGGGGGCGGTGGGCGCTTCTCGCCCTCGTCGTGATCGGATACGCGGTCGCGATCTGGCTGCTGTTCCGCGGGCACAGCGATCAGGACCGGCATTGGCTCGCCGCCCTGCTCGCGATCGGCGGCCTCGCCGTGATCACGCTCGTGCTCCACCTGCTGGGCGCCGGCGTCGAGTCGCTCGTGATGGGCAAGGACAATCGGATCTCGACCTCGAAGCTGCAGGCGGTGCTCTGGACCTATGCGCTGAGCTGGGTCCTGCTGGCCGTCGTGATCGGCAAGTGGGTCGGGGTCGACGCCGGCTACGAGCAGCTCGTCGCGCAGTCGCTGCCGCAGGAGTACCTGATCCTCCTCGGCGGGCCGTTCGCCGCCGCGGTCGCGAGCAAGGGGATCGTCGCGACGAAGGTCGAGAACGGCACGATGTCGAAGCCACCGGGCGACCCGGACGTGAGCACCAAGAAGAAGATCGCCCAGGTGTTCAGCAACGACCAGGGCAACACCGACCTCGTCGATACCCAGTACCTGATCTTCAACTTGGTGGGGCTCGCCTACCTGATCGGCGGCTTCCTCTCCGATCCGAGCGGCGGCGTGCCATCGATTCCGGGGATCGTCGTCGGCCTCACCAGCGTCAGCGCCGCGACCTACGTCTCGAACAAGGCGGTCTCTGCCGACGCCGCGTCGCTGACGAGCGTCGTGCCGCCGCGCGGGGCGCCGGGCGACGCGGTCCGCGTCTTCGGCCGCAACCTGCTCTTACCGCACGAGGACGGCGGCTACCACGAGGTCTTCGTCCTCTTCGACAAGGTCGTCGCCGCGGTGCTCGGGCTGAGGAAGCAGGACGGCCGGCTAATCGAGGACGGTACCCGCGAGCACGCGCCCTATCACTCGGGGACGGGCGAGGACGAGATCTGGGTCAAGGTCCCGGACGGGCTCGAGGGCCGGGTGCGGGTGACCGTGAGGAACTTCAAGGGCCTCGACGCGGCCGGCAAGGAGGACTTCGAGGTCGTCGCTCCCGCGGCCAGCCACCGAGCTCAGAGCTCGTAGCGCGCGAGGTCCGCCTCGAGCCGGTCCCGCTCCTTCGAGTCGAGCCGGCGGCCGCCGGGCCCGCCCGGCGGTCCGCGGCGGCCCGAGCGGCGCCAGCGCCAGACGCCGAGGGCGATCGCGATCGCGGCGGCGAGGATCGCGATCGCCGGGACGAGGTAGGCGCTGAGGTCGAAGCCGGAGGCGGGCGGGGTGGCGAGGACGGCGTCGCCGTACTGGGCGACGAGGTCGTCCTTGATCTGCTGCTCGGACTTGCCGGCGGCGAGCTCGCGGCGGATGAAGGCGCGCTCGCGGTCCGCCTGGGGAGA
>JBKPNB010000172.1:0-3619 GCA_046732395.1 Actinomycetota bacterium
CGAGTACCGCGTCGCGAATCGCGACCGCGCCCAGGCCTCCGCCCGCCGCCGCGGCAAGGACCGGCAGCAGCGGGGCGACGCCGCTCATCGCGCCGACCGCCCCGTCTCGGCTCGCTGCCAGGCCTCGCGGACCGCGACCCCCCCGGCGACGCCCGAGACCTCGCCGACCGCGGCGACGAGCCGCCGGGGGCCGGCTCGCTCGAGGTGGACGACGAGGTCGACCCCGCGCGCGAGCTGGTCGCGAATCGCCTCGTGCGGGAGCCCGATCCCGGCCATCAGGGCGAGCGTCTCGAGGCGGCGCAGTGCATCCTCTGGCGAGTTGGCATGGACCGTCGACAGCGCCCCGTCGTGGCCGGTGTTGAGCGCGGTCAGGAGGTCGAGGGCCTCGGGCCCGCGGACCTCGCCGATCACGATCCGGTCGGGGCGCATCCGCAGCGCGTTTCGGAGCAGGTCGCGGATCGTCACCGCCCCGCGCCCCTCGACGCTCGCCGGGCGGCTCTCGAGCCTGACCACGTGCGGCTGGCGCAGTCGAAGCTCGGCCGCGTCCTCGATCGTCACCACCCGCTCGGCGGGGTCGATGAAGCTCGAGAGCGCGTTGAGGAGCGTCGTCTTCCCGGAGCCGGTGCCGCCGCTGATCAGGATGCTCCGCCGCTCCGCGACAGCCGCCGCGAGCCGGTCGCGAAGGTCGGCTGTGAGCGTCCCGGAGGCGACGAGCGCGTCGGGGTCCGGGCGGGCGGCTGTGAAGCGACGGATCGAGAGCGCCGGCCCGTCGACGGCGAGCGGGGGGATGACTACGTTGACGCGCGAGCCGTCGGCGAGGCGGGCGTCGACCATCGGGCTCAGCTCGTCCACCCGACGCCCGAGCGGCGCCAGCACCCGCTCGATCGCGTCGCGCAGCGCCTGCTCGGATGCGAACCGGACCGCGGCCCGCTCGATCCGCCCGCGGCGCTCGACGTAGACGCGCTCGTGGCCGTTGACCATCACCTCCTCCACCTCGGGGTCTCCGAGCAGCTCCTCGAGCGGGCCGAGCCCGACCGTCTCCCGCATGATCAGCTCGGCGACCAGCTCGCGGCGGGCCGGCGAGAGCACCGCCGCCTCCTCGGCGACGAGCTCGGCGACGGCGTCGGCGAGCTCGGTCGCGTCGCGGCGCCCAGCGGCGGCGTCGGCCCGGCGGCGCTCCACCAGCCGTTGCCGGAGCTCGCCCGCGAGCGCCTCGGCGTGGTCGTTGATCTTCGCCACGACCCCTAGAGGGGCGGCGGGGCGCTTCTCTCCCCCGGGGCGGTGCTGGGCTAGGAGGCGGGGGCCGGGGCGGCGCGGCGGACGACGAGCCCGAGGCTCAGCAGGCAGGCGGCGACGAGGACGGCGTAGGCGGCGCCGTCGCCGGCGGCATCGGCGAGCGCCCCGCCGAGGGTGCCGCCGATCACCTGGCCGCCGGCCCAGGCGAGGTTCATGAGCGCCCCCGCGACGCCCTGGTCGAGCCCGATCGCCTCCGCCTCGTCGGAGAGGAGCGCCGAGGCGGGGGCCCAGAACAGCGCGAGGGCCGCGACGATCGCCACCGTCCCCACCAGCAGCAGGTCGAGGTTGGCGATCACCGGCAGGAGCGCGCCGACGACCGCGCTCGCGGTGAGGCCGAACGCGATCGGCACCAGCCGTCCGCGGCGATCGGACAGACGCCCCACGAACGGCGTCATCGTTCCCTCCACCACCGCCGCGACGAGGAAGATCGCGCCGATCAGGACGGCGCCGGCGCCGAGCGCGTCGAGCCGGAGCGGCAGCAGGACGTTGATCGCCCCGGCGAACGCGGCCGGCAGGCTGAACAGGCCGACGGCCGCCCACAGGCCGCTACGCCCCCGCGCGAGCCCGGAGATCCCCTTGCCGGAGCGCGCCGCCTCGGGCACCCGGACCGCCCAGGCCATCAGCCCCACCCCGGCCACCGCCACGGCCGCGAACACCTCGCGGGCGCCGATCTCGACCGCCGCGGCGCCGAGCACCGGCCCCGCGACGACACCGAAGATCGCGGCGGCGATCGCCGAGCCGGCGACCTCGCCGCGGCGCTCGGCGGGCGCCGTCGCCATCAGCCAGGCGAACCCGCCTGCCCACGAGAAGGCGCCGCCGACCCCCTGGGCGAAGCGCGCGCAGTCGAGAATCGCGGCGCTGGTCCCGAACCCGAACACCAGGCTCGAGCCGGCCATCAGCGAGAGCCCGGCGAGGACGGTCGGCCTGACCCCGAAGCGCGCGGCGCACATCCCGCCGGGCAGCGAGGCGATCAGCGTGCCCGCCGCGTAGGAGGCGGTGAGGATTCCGGCCTGGGTCTGCGAGAGGTCGAGCTGGTCGACGTAGTGCGGCAGCAGCGGCACGATCGCCGCGTAGAACGCGGTGTCGACGAAGACGATCGCGGCGACCAGGGCGAAGACCTTGCGCATCGCTTCGAGGGTAGTCGGCACTCGGATGAAGGACGCGTCGGTCGGACGGCGGGCATATCCTCGGCCGATGTCCGAGCCGACGATCGAGGTTCGCAAGGCGGACATCACCAAGCTCGACGTCGACGCGATCGCCAACGCCGCCAACACCGAGCTCCGTCACGGCGGCGGCGTCGCCGGGGCGATCGTCCGCGCCGGCGGCCGCTCGATCCAGGAGGAGTCGGACCGGCGGGCGCCGATCGGGCTCGGCGAGGCGGTCGCAACCGCCGCCGGCGAGCTGCCTTGCCGGTGGGTGATCCACGCGGCGACCATGCGCCTCGGCGGGCCGACCTCGGCCGAGATCATCCGCGACGCGACCGCCAGCGTGTTGCGCGTCGCCGACGAGCTCGGGGCGCGCTCGCTCGCGCTCGTCGCGTTCGGGACCGGTGTCGGTGGCTTTCCGCTCGACGACGCGGCCCGGATCGAGGTCGATGCGGTGCGAGAGCATCTGGCCGGGGACAGTGGCTTGGAGCTGGTCCTGTTCGCGGTCCGCGGGCGCGAGGCGAGCGAGGCGTTCGAGGCCGCGCTCGCCGAGTGGAGCGACTGACCCGCTACCTGCGGGAGCCGCGCGCCGAGATCGAGCTCGGCGGGACCCGGTCGAGCGCGACGACCCGCCGCCCGTTCCAGCGGTAGCGGACGACCGTCGTACCGGCGGTCGCGCAGCACTGCGGGTCCTTGGGGTCGAAGAGCCGGTAGTTGAGGGCGATCACCGGCGGCCGGACGGAGTCGACGCGGATCCCGGCGCTGTCGTCGGGGGTGTCGGTGCCGACGAAGCGGCCGGCGGCGAAGAAGAAGGCGCGCTGCGCGGTCCCATCCGCAGAGCCGTTGCGGACCCCGAGGACGACCGCCGGCGAGTTGCGGGGGCCGTAGCCCGAGGTGTCGGTCGGGAAGTAGCCGCGCTGCCGGACGATCGCCAGTGCCCGCGAGAGCGGCGGCGGCGATCCGTTTCCCGCGCCGTCGCGGCTCGCCCCACCCCCGGCCGCTGATTGCGTCGACGCGCCGCCACAGCCGGCGATCGCGACCCCGCCGAGGGCGATGGCGCCGAGGAGGATCGAGCGACGGCGGTCGGCCGGGAGCGCGATGCGGGCGAGGCTAGCGGCGGCTCCGGTCGGCGCGTTCGGTGTGTGGCGGCCGCGGCGCTCAACCGGTCACCCCTGCGC
>JBKPNB010000173.1:0-9746 GCA_046732395.1 Actinomycetota bacterium
TTGATGCCCTCCTCGCCGAGCTTCGCCCTCGCCGAGCCGCTGATCTTTCCCGTGCAGGTGACCTTGAAGGCCATCGAGCTGAGCATAGATCAGCGGTTTTTGAAGTAGGCGATGAAGCACGCCCCGGACGCCGACTGGCCCTGCAGACACCACCGTTCACCAAGCTCCTCGCCTTTGTGCCTCAACGCAAGACGACGACCCGCGCCTGGCCCACCGTGTGGCCGTGATAGCCGTGAAGGTAGTCGAGGTCGCGGGACTAGTAGTCCTGGCCGTCAGTCGCTTTAGTGATTCTCAGGTCCGCTTCGTACGCCCCCGCCATCGCCGCGACCTCCCCTTGCCGCCCCGGGGCAGCGGCTGCGGAAAGCAGGTGATCCCGACGATGGAGTCGCGCAGCAACCCGGCGACGGCCACATCGCGCCGGCCGGAGCGGTTCCCGAGTTTGCCTTTCATCGGGTCGGGATTGTCCTCTCCTCGACAGGTTCGATCGACCGGGTCGACCACTCCGACGCTTGGTGGAGCGATCCGTCCGCCCCTACGAGAAGCACCCGCCGCTCCAAGGCTTCGTTCAAGGCGCGACCGGCGGCCGCCACCAGCGCCTTCGCGGGCGCCGCGATCGTCATCGCCGGATAGGTGATCTGCGCGATCGAGCTGACCTGGTATGCCGGCAGCGGCCGGCCGTCCTTACGCCGGTAGAGCTCGTCGCGGTTGATCTCGCGGGCGATGTCCGCTGCCCGCATCCCCCTAACGGAGCCCTCGAGGACGCGGGTGATCGCATCCGCGCACGTGATCGAGCGCTCCGAGGCGGTGCCGATCGGGGCTACCGGCGGCCTTTCGGGTCGCCAGGACGAGGTCTCTTTGAGGCCGTCCGTGAAGATGATCATCTCAAGCCTCTCCGGGCGCAGCCGTAGTGCGGAAGCCCATCGCTCTGCGAGGAGGAGCCAGACGGCGTACTCGCGCTCATCACGGCCCCCGGTGAGCCGGACAGCGGCATGCCGTAGCCGGTTGTTCCGGATGCCCAGATCTGGGTTGTGATGAACCCCGCGAGCGAACCGCGGCCGTGGCGTGAGCTATCCAACACCAGCTCGCGCACGCGATCGCGGTCGATCTCATCAGGAAACGCAGTGAGGAGATTCGCGTGGGCGCCAAGGCGGCGGCTCCAACGCTCCGGCTGCACCGCGACCGCTGGTTGCCGCCGAGCTCCGCGGCGATTGCGCTCAACAAGCCGCCGCAGGCGATCAGGGATCGAGATCAGAGTCCGACTCCGGCCATCGTCAAACCATCCTGCCAATCGGCGCACCATGCGCGGCGAGGGGCGAGTGATGACTTGAAGACCGGCCCCGACCGAGCTAAGACAAGCCGGTGGAGGAAGCAGCGTCGCCACGCAAAAAGCGACAGCCGACCCCCGGGATCGCCCTGCGCCACCGCCGCGCGTGTCCGTCCCGATCGGGTGGCGCATGCCGGTGTCGGCCGGCCTATCAGGCCCAGGTTTGGTCGGCACGAGATCGAAAGCCCATCCGCCGGACCTTCCGAACCCTCGCCGACGCCCGAGCCTGGCGGAGCGCAACCCAGGTGGCGCTTCGGCGCGGCGAGATCGCGGCTCCGAGCGGGCGCACGCTCGCCGAGGCGTGCCGCGTCTGGCTCGAGGGAGCGGACGGCCGGCCACTACAGAGGAGCTAGACAGGTTCATCCGCAGGCGCGAGTACGAGCTCTGCCTGGCGATGAAGCTCTGCCCCCGCTGCGATGCGCCGAGGGCGATCGGTTCGGACAACGCGCGTCCTCGTGCGGAGAGCGGCGATGACCCCCTCGCGCGAGGGCTCTCCATCGAGAGCGCGAAGGGCGGCTTCGGCCTCTACTACCGAAGCCCGCTTGTCGAACTCGGTGCGGTGGCGCACGCAGGGACGCCGATCGGGGCCGAGCAGCGGCCGACACCGGTGGAGGTGCTCCTGAAGTCCGACCGAGCGCTCGACCTCGCCCACCGGTTCCATGAGGCGATCGAGGGCACCGACTACTACGAGCGCTACGAGCGCACCGAGGCTCCAATTCCGAGGGCGGTCCTCGAGGAACTCGCGGATCGGGTCTGCCTCTGTCGGCTCGACGAGTTCACGGCCGAGCGCGACGCGATCCGGAGGCTCCTGTTCGAGCCGCCGTCCGATGAGGCGGCCGCGGCGTGCGATGCGCGGCGGCGGGCATTCGCCCTCTATCTCTCGCTAGTGGACGAGCGAAGCGCGGTGGCCGACCGGGACGGTGAGTTCTGGCGAGCGGTCATCGAGCGCTTCTCGGCGGGCGATCCGGTGGGTGGTGCCGCGGCAGAGACCGTCGCCGCATGGTCGGCGCTGGCGATGAAGGAGTGCGTGGAGGAGGCCGTGTGCTCGGTCTGGACCGACTTCTGCCGCAGCGGGATGCGGGAGCAAGGGCTCGACGGCCTATCGAACCCTGAACTCGTGGAGATGATCCGAGGGCTCGCCGACGACGATGCCCTCGAGCTCGATGGCACGCGGCTCGTGCTCGAGCCCGACGAGCCAGCGCGAGGCTTGCAAGAGCGAGCCGTGGGCGCCACGCGGGGGATGGATTGGGAGGATTTACGGGCCTGGGTCGTCGAAGCGGACATCGCGGCAGCCGGGCTCGTGGCGCTGCTCATCTACGCGGAACGGTTGCCCGACCCTCCCTCCGCTGGGCCGATCTGGACTGAGATTGCCTGGCGACGCTCCGAGCACCAGGACGGTCTCCTCGGCATCGTCTCGACGCTCCGCCGCCGGCTCGCCTCGGGGCCGACGACAGCGGAATTACTGGACTGGATAGTGAGGCGATTCGTGATTGGCCCGCACGAGGCCCTCGCCTAGTCGAAGCTCCCGCGCGCGACGTTCCGTTTCTACTGGGAGGAGACCGGGCGTCTTCGCTTCTCCTCGCCCGGTGGCGGCGGGCTGGGGCGGTTCGAGCCATCCGACGACAGGCGCAGGACGATGACCTCCCTCTCCGAGGACCTCGGCTACTGGGAGCGCGACGACGATGTCGCGACACTCACGCTCGACGGCGCGGGCCTTCATCGCCGAGGTGCTGCAGTGAGATTCGAGGACCTGCTCGGACGGCACGTCCGCGCGTTCTGGGCGACCTCGTACTCGGTCGGACTGAAGCTCTTCGACCAGAGGAAGTGCTCGGCGTAAGCGGTGCCAGCGACCCTTTCGCGCAGCAGCCGGGAGAAGAACATCAGCGAGCTCAGCGGCCGGTAGTTGGCTGCGATGTGCTGCGCCTGCCCGTCGGCGTTGAAGGTGATCAGGTGGAGGCACCCGAGGGGCTTGCCGCGAACCTCGGCGGTGTAGTCCTCGATGAATCCGTTGTCGCCCCAGGGGCCGGCGAAGTTGAAGTCCTGGCGTTCGTACAGCTCGCGGACGCCGCCGATGACGGCGCGGACCGAGCGCATGTCGGTTTCGGCGCTGATTGTTCCTCACCAACTCGCTCCTGATCGCGCTCTGTGCCCCCCGAGGGTGCGGCGGAGGACCGGTTGGTGCGACCGCGGCGGGAGCTCCGGCGGCTGGAGTGGCCGGGCGAGGAGGGCGTCGAGTTCCACCTCGCCCACGGCGACTGGATCGCCGTCCTCAGAACCGCTGGGTTCGCCGTGGAGGCCTTGCACGAGCTCTACGTCCCCGCGGGAGCAGGACCGACGCGCTTTGAGTGGGTGACGCCCGACTGGGCGCGCCGCTGGCCGTACGAGGAGATCTGGGTAGCGCGTCGCGAGTCGTGAGGCTGTGCTTGCCTGAGAAGGTGGTTGCGAGATGGCTGCGATGGACAGGAAACTGATCGTCCAGCGCTTCGTCGATGAGGCGGTCAACGACGGGCGCGACGAGCTCATCGACGAGCTGGTGACGAGTGAGATGGCGAGCGCGGTGCGGACGTGGTTCGGTGCCTTCCGCCGCTCCTTCCCCGACGTCAACATGCGCACGGTCCAGCTCGTCGCCGAGGGCGACACCGTCGTCGGGCGCTTCGCGTGCTCGGCCACCCACCGCGGCGGGTGGCGCGGCCGCGCGCCGACCGGCCGGCGCTTCGAGGACGTCGACGAGGTCTACTTCTTCACCTTCGACGGCGACCGGATCGCGTCGATCTGGGGCTTGGAGGACACGCTCGACCGTCTCCGCCAGCTCGGGTTCGAGCGCGACGACGCGTGAGGGCACGCGGCGCCCGCCCCGCGGCCCAGCCTCCCTCAGCTCCTGTCCGCGACCGCACGTCTCAGCGCCTCTGCCGCCTCGCTCCCGGCGGCCACGAGTTTGCCTCGAGATGGCGACGAGTCTCCGTCGCCCCTCGTGGCGATCCGCTCCCCTTCGCCGCTCCCGGCCGTGGTCGTCGCGGCGATCGACGCGTCCCACCCCAGGCCCGGATCGTCCGGCTCGGCCCCCGGATCGCCAGCGATCAGCTCGTCAAGCGTGAGCTCCGGCTCGGGCTCGGTCATCGGCGCTCGCCCACGGCCCGCCTCGTCGTCGGACTCGCCGATCGCGAAGACAGGATTCCGGTCAGCCTCGACCGACTCGAACCTCGGGCGATCCCACCACGGCGCGGCGAGGACCTGGCGACCGTGCAGAACGCAGCGGCGGCCCAGGGCACGCACCGCCAACCGCGCGGCCTGGACAAGACAGAACGCCGTCACCGCGTCGGCGCCGAGGAAGGTGCCGAAGTAGACCGCCCCCACTCCGCACAGAAGCGCCGGCCGACCGCGGGCTGACAGAGCCACCAGAAGAACCATCCCGGTGCCCTCATCGCCGTGTCCCTCCGGCTGGCCCGAGTAGTGGCTCTCCGGCCAGCCTCTCCACCACCGCCACCAGGGGCAGGTGGAGGACGGCGTGGGCGAGCTCGGCCTGAGGGCCGGGCTCGAGATAGGGCAGGAGGCAGAGCCTGCGCTCGTCGAAGTCCCGGTGGCAGGACCGGCAGAGCGGCACCACGCAATCGGGCTCATCGCAGCCGCCGAGCGAGCGCGGCACGAGGTGCGCCGGGTCGCACGGCACCCGCCCGCAGACGAGGCATCGGGCGCCGGCGACCTTCTCGCGTTGAGGCGGCGATGCCTCGCTGATCGCCCGCCTCCTGGCGGGCACATCCCGACGCAGGCGGCCGCCGCGAAGGAAGCCGGTGCGCCGCGGCCCGCTCCTGCGTCGAAGCCCCCCGGTCCGCTTCATGCCACCAGCTCCCCGCGGAGCTCGCCCGCGAGTGCCAGGGCCTCGAGCCCGCTCGGCTCGAAGATCCGACCATCCGCCGCCTCAACGATCGCCGCGTGCGCGCGGTCGAATCCGCGCCGGGGCGAGCGCCGGCGGCCGCGGTGATCGACTCGGCAGCCATGAGGACAGGGCTCGCCGGCGACGAGCGCCGCCTGGCAGATCGGGCAGCGGACGAGGTCGACGCCGTAGCTCAAAACCTCGGCCTCGTCGGTTACCTTTGTGGTGGCAACGTGAGTCTGCATCGCAGGCTCCTTTCTCCGGGGTTGCAGCCCCCGGGGACGAGAGGAGGCCCCGGAGCGCATGGCGCCCGGGCCTTCTCGGTTCATTACGTCTCGCCGGCCTGGCGCGAGCGCCTCGACCGTCTTGAGGGAAGACGTCTACGCGCTCACGGTTCGGGTAAGCGATGCGGCGTCCTCACCCTCGCCCTCCTCGGGATCCGCCACGGCGGAGGCGCCGGCTTCCCCCGGCGGATCGTGATCGTCATGGTGGTCGTGCTCGTGTTCGCCGCGGTGGCCTGGTGGCGGCGCCGCTAGCGGCGGAGGCTCCCGGCGCTCGGCCAGCGCTTGGGCCAGCGCGATGTTCACCGAGTGCGATGACGACCTCCAAGCCAGGGCCGCGGGTGCTCGGCGATATCGTCGGGGCAGCGAAGCAGCCCGCTTCGCGGACGGAACGATCGAAGGAGGAGCGATGTACGCAAGCGTCCGCAAGTACGACGTGCCGCCGGACCGCATCGAGGAGTTCATGCGCCGGATCGACGCCGAGTTCACTCCCGAGCTTGAGAGGATGCCGGGCTTCGTCGCCTACCAGCTGATCGACGGCGGCCTCGACCGTTCCGAGGAGGCGCGGGTCTTCGCGATCACGGTGTGCCGCGACCCCGCCTCTGCCGAGCGCTCAGCCGAGCTGTCGGCCCGCTTCGTCGAGGAGGAGCTCGCGGACCTGCGCGTGGAGCGGCTCGAGGCGACGACGGGCGCGGTGCGCGTGAGCCGCGCCGTCTCCGAGGTGCTCGAGGCAGAGCACGTCTAAACGGCGGCACCGGGCTCACTAGGACGACTGAGGCGCGCGCGGCACGCAGTGGTCGAGGGCGGCTTCCGGATCGTGAAGCGCCGCTCGAACCGTGGCTGGGTGTCGGAGGGCTCACGGCTCCGCTTCAGCTGAGCCTTCGCGGCAGCTCGTCCCAGTACTCCGGGAAGTAGCGGGCGATGTCGCTCAGCTCGAACTCCGCCAGGATCGAGGTAGCCGGCTCGCGCTCGAGCAGGAACTCGAATGAGGCTCGGACCAGCCGCTCGGTGTCCCCGCCCTCGAACTCCGGCCGCTCGGGCACCGAGACGAGATGGCTCGTCTCGACGCCGCCGTCGCGGATGCGGACGCGGAACCGCCGGGCTCCGATCGACCCGACCTCGATCTGCGCCATGCCTCAGGCTCCTTCGACTTCGAGGACGAGGCGGGAGGAGAGGGCCTTCACGTAGCGGCGCCCGCGCTCGCCGTGGTCCAGTGCGGTCAGCCAGTCGGAGATCACCTCGACGCCGCCGCGGGCGCCTGCGATCGCGACCCGGAGCGGCTCGCCAACGCGTAGCCGCCGCCCCTCCGCCTCCGCACCATCTTGTCCTCGCGCGCCTTCCGCAACACGTGGTGGACATTGGCCGGGCGTCGTCCCATCGCCTTCGCGATCTCCGCGGGCCTCGCGCCCGGATTCTGCTCTAGGTGGGCGACGAGCTGCTCTCGGCGCTGGCCACGCGCCGCGACCTTCCGCGGGCGGCGGCTGGCCGAGCGCCGCGTACGCGAACCGCGGCGGCGTGCGGTGCGCCGATGGTCGCCGCCGACCAGCTCGGCCAGGGCTCGGCGGAGCCGTTTCATTTCCTGATCGATCTCTCCTATCCGGCCCTCGATCGCCTCGCGGGCGGGTTCGCGTTCGGGCGCGCAAGCCTAGCCATCGGTCCGCGACCCGAGGATCAAGCATGCTGGTAGCTCGGGCGCTCGTCGGAAGCAATCCACTGCCGGTCGGGCGGGCGTGCGCTAGTGAGTCGGAGGCATTAAAGGAGAGAGGGCCACGGTACCCGGGAGCGGCTGCCTCGTCGAAACCGAGCCCGCGCGCAGGGCGCTAACGCCCTACACCTAAAGGTTGTCGTCGCTAAACGACGCGAATCGCGTGGCATCGCATGGTTATGCGCGATCTCGCGGCAGAGGCCGCCCACGAGGCGGGCGATTTCGCGCCACTCCGCCGTGCCTGGGCGGGCGAATTGGCGTCACCGCAAGACCAATTTCCGGCACGCAAACCCGATCTCGCGTACTCCGCTTGGTCAAGCCATCTTCCGCATATCCAGTCGCGGCCGACGACGCGAAATATCGGCGACGCGTGCCTGCCTTGAGCGTGGTCCTCCACCAGTCCGGCGTTGCCGGCCCGCGAAACGGCGCCCACCGGTCAGCGACAGTTGCTCGATATGGCCACGAGATGACCTGCGCAAGCCTGTCGAAACTTTCCGTCCGACCGTCCTGGTGAAGCTCACGGCGCGCTTCGGTCTTGAAGCGACCCAACGTGAAGACAACCTCAGTCGATTCGCCGCGATCGTGAAACGAGAGCTCGGCCAGGGTCTCGGACGTCGTCGGGATCTGGTCCTCGTACATCCCCACCCGCGAGGCAAAAGACCGGCGTCGCTCCACCCCGGTAGTTGTCGCGTCGGTGCGCGAGCAGCCGTGCCTTCATCCCAGGCGCGAGCAGCACATCCCGCCGATCGTTTGCGAGGCTCGCGTAGGCCTCGAAGACCGTCCTCAGAGGCGGTCTTCGATCTCCACGAAGCGGAACTCCATCTGGGGGACGCGCCCCTCGGCCGCGAGAAACAGCGTGGTCGCGGACTCGCTCGCCCGCGCCGCCGGCGGGGCCGTAACCTCGATCGCATGTGGGAAACCCTGGGTTCGCCCCTGCGAGCGGCTGCGCTGACCGCCTTCATCATCGGGCTCGTCCTCCTGTTCCTGAACCCGCCGTCGTTCGCGGGGATCGGGGGTCTTCTCACGATCGTCGCCGGCGCCCTCGCAATCGTCCTCGTGACCGCCTGGGCCACGGTGTTGGCGCTCGGCAGGGAGATGCCCGAGCCGGAGTTCCGGCGTCTCGTGGACCGCAGCGAGGCGCTCGCGTCGATGCCTCCGCCCGACCGGCCGCCGAGCGAGTTCGACGAGCTCGTCATGGAGGCGCTCGATGGCCTCCCGCCGGAGTTTCGCGACGTCCTCGAGCGCACCCCAGTCGTCGTCCCGAGCCGTGGCCACGAGCACCGCGCATACGGCCAGTACGTCGGCGGCACGATCCGGCGCGACATCTACCCGGACCGGATTGTGATCTACGAGGACACCCTGACGCGCGACTTCGGCCACGATCCGGATCTGCTGCGCGCGCAGGTCGAGCGCACCGTACGCCACGAGGTCGCGCACCACCTGGGCTGGGACGAGCGCGGGGTCCGCGGGCTGGGGCTCTAACCGCGAACCGAGGCCTCGTCTGAGTCCACACTTTGGGTGTCGGGAGCACCCTCGCTGCCCGGAACCGGCTCCTTGTCCTCGCTCATCGGGGATACCAAGGCTTTCTTGGGCCGCCCGAGCCTGTTGCGAAGGGCGACGATCTTCGGCTTGAGCCAGGGGGCAGGTGCTCGTCGGCCGCGAGGTCGGTCGCCGGATTCGCTGGTAGCGATCGGAGGCGACGCCGGCTGACGTTGACGTCCTTTTTTCCTGGGCCCAAGGTCCCGTAGCCGGGTCATTCGGGAGGCCAGGCAAGTGGTCCTTCTCTGTAGAAGTCGTCCTAGGCAAGAAGTCTTCGATTTACAACCATCGACGGGACGGGGAGCGAGGGCCGGCAGGTCTGGCGGACGATCAAGACCGGGACGGCCGGATTCAGCATCGGCTTCATGGCCGAGGCTCGGCCGCGTTCCGGCGGAGGACGCGAGATCTACGAGATCGACCTGCTTGAGATCTCGGCGACGAGCAAGCCGATGCACCCGGCGGCGCGGGCGCTTAGCTGGAAGAGCCTCGGCGCTCGCCCCGTGCCGCCGATCCAGATCGCGACGTTCGATGTCGAGTGACCCGATGCCGACCTGCGTGACGTTCGTCAATACCGGCGGGCGAGTGATGGTTTGCAATGACCGCGGAGAGCCGCTCATCCTTGCGCCCGGGGAGTGCCACACGACCAGTGACCCGAGTTTGATCGGGGCGCTTCGCGGCCTTTCGCTCGAGGAAGTGGAGGCGGATGAATGACCGAGGTCCAGCGCCTACTCCCGCAGCCCGGCGGCTTCGAGGGCCTCCTGCTCATCGAGGAACAGGCGGATACGCGAGACCTTGCCGTCCTCGATGCGCACGGTTTCGAAGATCGCGCCGTCCATTGGGAGCCCGCCTCGCGGGGCATCGAGGTGCACTTGCAGAAGGACGAATACCTCATCGCCCGCGGGCAGCAAGCGATCCACGTGAACCTCCATCGTTCCGAGCACCTCGCCGAGGTCTCGAAAGTGTGCGGCTGCGACCTCCGCCCCCCGGTAGACGCCGCCATCGGGCATCTCGGGGGCGTCGTGCCAC
>JBKPNB010000174.1:0-16464 GCA_046732395.1 Actinomycetota bacterium
TAGCGGACGTAGAGGTAGTGGATCGCGTCCCACTCGCCCCGCTTGGCGGCGGCGATCGCGCGGCGATCGAGACCGTCGTTCGCGCTCTCAGCGCTGCGTCCGCTCTCCGGGGCGTAGCCGTTTGGATGCCGGTTACCCGGCCGCGGTCCGCGCGTCCGAGGTCGTTTGTTGTCCCTGCGTCCGTCTACAGCCATCCGTGGTTTCCCGCTCGTTCCGATTCCGCGTTGCCCAGTTGGGAAGGACAGCGCGCCCGTCTCGGGTATGGCGCCCCTCCGCGTGCGGACGCTATTCAGAGAACAAACGCGAAAGCAAGAGGTTTCGCAGAATTACCGCAAAATCGGCCATCTGCGGTGATCAAACGCCATACGATTTGGAGTAGATCGCGCCAGCCTGAAGTGCGGTCCGACCCGACCGGATCTCCCGGATGCCCAACGCGCGTCCGTGCTCGGGATCCAGGATCACGGTCGCCGCCTCGTAGCGAGATGAGACCCCGAGCTTGCCGAAAGCTGACGACAGGTGGCTCTTCACGGTGCTCTCCGCAAGGAACAGCTCGCCGGCGATCTGAGCGTTGGTCAGCCCCGTGATCATGAGCGCGAGCGTCTGCCTCTCACGAGTCGTCAGCGGCTGCACCACGACTCCGCCTCGATGTCCGCCCGGGACCGATATCTGACCCGCGCACACCGCCGCAACGACGGCCACGAGCACCTCCTCGGCATCATCGTTCAGCACGACACCACCGACGCCCAGCTCGACTGCCCGGCGCACCTCGGTCTTCCGCGCCCTTCGGCAGATGAGCACCGCCGAGGTTCCTTCGAGTTTCGATCGGATCAGACGCACGGCGTTGATCGCCGAGCGGTCTGGTCGGTCGGCGGCGACCACCACGCATGCCGGCGTGCTGCTCTCGCAGGTGGCGAGGAGCCCCTCGACGGTAGCGTTGCACGAGGAGACGGCATAGCCTCCCGCCCTGAGCGCCGCACAGACCCGGTCGCGGTGGGAGCGCTCCTCCACCCAGACGGCGACCGACAGCGGCTGGCCTGCCATGTCTGCCGATGAGGTCGCAAGCCCTCCCATCGACTGATCAACGCCGCCCGTGGACGGTACTTTCGTGCCGTTGGAGCCGTTTCGCGCCACGATGACGAGTCAGAGCCCGCGGCGCCCGAGCACAAACGAGACGGTGCGAAGGAGGATCTTCACGTCCAGCCAAAGAGACCAGTTCGCGCCGTACATGTAGTCGATTTTGACCATCTCGTTAAGCGGGATTCGCGCCGATCCGTAGATCTGCCACGGCCCGGTCATCCCAGGGGGGAACGCGAGCCGCGACCGCTGCCAGCCCTCGATCATGCTGTCCTCATCGAGCACCAGCGGGCGCGGGCCGACGAGAGCCATGTCGGCGCGGAGCACGTTGAGCAGCTGCGGCAGCTCGTCGAGCGAGGTCCGCCGCAACAGCGACCCGACGCGGGTGATCCGGGGATCGTCCTTGATCTTGAACAGCCCGCCGTCGGCCTCGTTGCGGGCGCCGAGCGCGGCCCGCTGGGCGTCGGCCCCGTCCACCATCGTGCGGAACTTGAACATCACGAACGGCGCGTCGTCGCGGCCCATCCGCCGCTGTCGGAACAGCACCGGACCCGGCGAGTCGAGCTTGATCGCGATCGCGATCGTCGCCAGGAGCGGCCCGAGGACGAGCAGGCCGAGGCCGGCTCCGACGAGATCGAGCGCGCGCTTGACCGCCCGAGAGGAGCGGCTGAGCCCGTAGCGGCGGATGCCGAGCAAGTTGATCCCGTCAACATCGTCGTGCTCGACCGACGAGCCCAGCACCTCGAGCATCCGGGGCAGCACGCTGACCCGCACTCCGTAGGACTTCAGGCGCAGGATCGTGTTCAGAAGGTCATCGGAGACCGCCCCGCGCGGCGCGACGATCGCCCGCTCGACCCGGTTCTCCCTCAGCAGTGGTGGCAAGGAGTCGAAGGCGCCAAGGTTGTGGATCCCGTTTGGCCCGGCCAGCTGCGGCTCGAGCGGCGCCCGGGCGACGACGCGGGCGTTCAGGCCGGGCGCCTCATCGAACCGGCGCTCAATCCAGCCCGCAGTCTCGGCGTCGGCAAGCACCAGGCACCGCTCCTCGTCCGAGACCGCGCGCGCGACGTACCTGGCGAGCGCGCGCATGGCGAGCATGCTCACGTACAGCAGCGCCCAGACCCCGACGGCCTGGTCGCGGCCGAAGACACCCTGGACGATCAGATCGCCGCCGAGCCAGATCACGAACGTGTAGAGCGTCGCGACCCAGAACAGCGTCGGCATCTCGTCGAGGGTCGTCTTTCTCAGCAGGTGCTCGTCGCGGTCGTAGATGCCCGTGAGCTTCCCGACCACGAGTACCAGTGGGAGCGCGAGCAAGGCGACCGGGTTGAGAGTGTCGTGCCCGACGACCGACACCCCGATCACGACGGCGACCGTCGCCGACACCACGTCCGCGAGCGCCAGGGCGCGGCGGTAGGCCGCATCGCGGCGATAGGTCGCCTCGGCGAGACGACCCTCGGATCTCCCCGCCGGCAACAACCTGTGGCGCCCTCGAGCGCCGACGAACGGATTGGGGATTCGGATTCCCCTGAGGCGCGGGCTCGGCGGAGCGCGTCGTTCCGCCCCCTCGGCTTGGGGTTCGAGCTGTAGAACCTGCTCGGCCATCTCCGCCTAAGGACAACGGCCGTTGCGCACCGCGAAGCGCGCAGCCGGACGGCGGATCCGACCTAATTGGAACTTCGACGTTCGCGTGTGAGAAGCGGGGCCCTTCCCGCGTTGATGCCCTGAGGGCCTCGTGCACGTCGAGCTTCAAGAACGGATTCATGCGCGGCCGGCGGCGGAAAGCCTGCCGAGCTGCCGGTTCTGCAGCGCGCCGCTGCGCGACACCTTCGTCGACCTCGGAATGTCGCCGCTGTGCGAGAGCTACGTGCCGCCGGGATCCTTGGGCGCGATGGAGCCCTTCTATCCGCTGCACGTCCGCATCTGCGCGCAGTGCCTGCTGGTGCAGCTCGAGGAGTTCGTCGCGCCCGAAGAGATCTTCACCGAGTACGCGTACTTCTCCTCCTATTCGGACTCCTGGGTCGCCCACGCACGCGACTACGTGGAAGCGGCGGTCGAGCGCTTCGCGCTGGACCCGGACAGCCTCGTGGTCGAGCTGGCCAGCAACGACGGCTATCTGCTCCAGCACGTCGTCGAGCGGGGCATACCCGCGCTCGGAGTCGAGCCCGCCGCCAACGTGGCCGAGGCGGCACGGGAGCGGGGCATCGAGACCGTCGTCGCCTTCTTCGGTCGCGAGCTGGCGGATCGGCTCGTCGCCGAGGGCCGGCGCGCGGACCTGCTCGTCGCCAACAACGTCCTCGCGCACGTTCCGGACCTCAACGACTTCGTCGCCGGCATGGAGCGGGTGCTCGCGCAGCAGGGCGTGATTACGATCGAGGTCCCCCACATGGAGCGGCTGATCGCGGACAACCAGTTCGACACCATCTACCACGAGCACTTCTCCTACTTCTCGTTCCTCACCGCCCAGACGGTGCTCCGCGCCCACGGACTTGAGGTGTTCGACGTCGAGCAGCTCGACACGCACGGCGGCTCACTGCGGGTCTACGCCCAGCGGCGAGGCGGTGGCAGGCACCCGGTCAGCACCCGTGTGGTGGCGCTCGCCCGGCGCGAACGGGTGCTCGGCCTCGACCGGATCGAGTGCTACCGCGCTTTCGAGCGGCGTGTGGTCGAGACGAAGTGGGCGCTGCTCGAGTTCCTGCACCGGTGCCGTCGCGACGGCAAGCGGGTCGTCGGCTACGGCGCCCCGGGCAAGGGGAACACGCTGCTCAACTACTGCGGGATCCGCACGGACCTGCTCGAGTTCACGGTCGATCGCAATCCATACAAGCACGGGCAGTTCCTGCCCGGTACCCACATCCCGATCCACGAGCCCGAGGCCCTCGAGCGCGCCCGGCCGGACTTCATCCTGATCCTCCCGTGGAACCTGATGGATGAGATAGTCGACCAGCTCTCGTTTGCGCGCGAGTGGGGGGCGCGCTTCGTGGTCCCGATTCCGAAGGTGACGGTCCTGTGAAGGTCGTGATCTTCTGCGGCGGCCAGGGGCTGCGGATGAGGGAGGCCTCCGAGGTCGCGCCGAAGCCAATGATTCCGATCGGCAGCCGGCCGGTCCTCTGGCACGTCATGAAGTACTACGCCCATTTCGGCTTCACCGATTTCATTCTTTGCCTCGGCTACAAGGCCGAAGTCATCAAGCACTTCTTTCTCACCTACAACGAGGCGATGGCCAACGACTTCGTGCTCTCGAACGGCGGCGCGAAGGTCCACCTGCTGAAGACCGACATCCACGACTGGAACATCACCTTCGTCGACACCGGCCTGCGGGCGCCGATCGGCGAGCGGCTGCGCGCCGTCCGCGACCTGCTGGCCGAAGACGAGGTCTTCCTCGCCAACTACGGCGACACGCTGACCGACGTCGACTTGCCGGCGATGATCGCCCGCGCCGAGGAGGAGGACGTGACGGCCAGCTTCCTCGCGGTGCGCCCGAACTACAGCTTCCACGTCGTCTCGATGCGGCCCGACGGGCGCGTGCGCGCCATGCGCGACGTGACGCGTTCCGACATCTGGATCAACGGCGGCTATTTCGTCCTCCGCCGTGAGTTCCTCGACGGGCTCCTCCCAGGCGAGGACCTCGTCGGCGAGCCGCTGCAGAGGCTCGCACGCTCCGGCCAGGTGCTGGCGCAACGGCATCACGGATTCTGGGCCCCGATGGACACGCTCAAGGACCAGCAGTGGCTCGAGACCCTGCACGAGCGCGGCGACGCTCCGTGGCAGGTGTGGGCCCCGGACCGCGTCGCCGCGCGGCCCCTCGCCGGCGTCGTCTCCGCGTGATGCTGCCGCTGCAGCTCGGCCAGCCGGAGGCGACGGCGGCCCGGGTGCTGGCGATCGGTGCCCATCCCGATGACATCGAGATCGGCTGCGCCGGGACGATCTTGAAGCTGATCGAGCAGGGGATGGTCTCGGAGCTCACCTGGGTCGTCCTCAGCGGCGAGGACGGACGCGCCGATGAGGCGCGCCGCAGCGCCGAGGCGCTGCTCGAAGGGGTGCCGCGCAGCGAGGTGGTGGTCTGCGAGTTCCCCGACGGCTTCTTCCCCTACGAGGGCAAGCGAATCAAGGACTTCTTCGAGCGCCTGAAGGTCAACCTGGAGCCCCACGTCGTCCTCACCCACCAGCGCGGCGACCTCCACCAGGACCATCGACTGAGCTGCGAGCTCACCTGGAACACCTTCCGCGACCACCTGATCCTCGAATACGAGGTGCCGAAGTACGACGGGGACATGAGCGCCCCGAACGCCTTCGTGCCCCTCTCCGAGCGCCTCGGGCAGCGCAAGATCGACCACCTGATGAGCCACTTCGGCTCGCAGCGCTCGAAGCGCTGGTACGGAGAGGACGTGTTCTCCAGCCTGCTCCGGCTCCGCGGCATGGAGTGCAACTCGCCGAGCGCGTACGCGGAGGCGTTCTTCTGTCGCAAAGCCGTGCTCGAGTGACACGGTCGTGACAGCCGCCGGCCATACCGAAGCCATCGGGCACGAATCTCCGGTGACGCCGGATTTCTGGCGCGGTCGTCGCGTCCTCATAACTGGCCATACGGGGTTCAAGGGATCTTGGCTGTCCGTCTGGCTGAACATGCTGGGTTCGCAGGTTTTCGGTTATGCGCTCGACCCGCCAACGCAGCCGAGTCTCTATGAGCAGGCGGGCGTCGCGGAAATAATGCAGTCGACGATCGGCGACATCCGGGATTTGTCGGCATTCGCTGCCGTGATCGAGGATGCTCGCCCCGAAATCGTGATCCACATGGCGGCGCAGTCCCTCGTGTTGCGTTCATACGAGCACACCGTCGAGACGTACTCGACCAACGTCCTGGGCACCGTGCATGTGCTCGAAGCACTACGTCGCCTGGATAGCCCGTGTGTGGTGGTCAACGTCACGACGGACAAGTGCTATGAGAACAAGCGCTGGCCTTGGGCTTACCGGGAAAACGACCAGCTGGGCGGCCGGGACCCGTACTCGAACAGCAAGGCGTGTGCGGAGCTCGTTGCGCAGGCGTACCGCGAGTCGTTCTATCGGGTCGACGGCCCCGAGAGCCCCCGGGTTTCGATCGGCAATGCCCGCGCCGGGAATGTAATCGGAGGAGGTGACTGGACCCCCGGCCAGCTCGTTCCGGACACGATTGCGGCGCTCGAGGCTAGCGAGCAGGTCGCCCTTCGCCACCCGGAGGCAGTGCGCCCGTGGCAGCACGTGCTCGATTGTCTCCGTGGCTATCTCACCCTGGCCGAGAACCTCCATGTCGACGGCGCACGATTTTCCGGGGGATGGAACTTTGGACCACCGGATTCGGATTGCCGACCGGCCGCGGAAGTCGTCGACATGCTCGCACGCAGCTGGGGCGTGAGCGACTCCTGGGTGCGCGATGATGGGAATCATGCACCGGAAGAAGCACAGCTTCGGCTTGATCCGAGCAAGGCGGCGCATGTGCTCGGCTGGCGAACTGCACTACCGCTCCCGCTGGCTGTCGAGTGGGTCGCTGACTGGTATCAACACCTCTCGCGCGGTGCCGATGCGGCGGAGCTCTGTAGGTCGCAGATCCGAGCGTATGCAACTTTGATCGCAGAGGCCGCGAGCCGACGGCAGACAAACTCCCACTCCGTATGACGAGGCTCTCCCCCAATGATCTGGCCGGAAGAGTCGCTCTCGTTTCAGGAGCGACCGGGTTCATCGGCTCCAATTTGTGTCGCGAGCTGCGGTCGAGGGGAGCTCGCGTCTACGGAGCCGGCCGACGCAATCCGAGCGGCTTAGACACCGGCATCGAATACGAGGCGATTGATCTCGCCGCTCCCGGAGCTGCTTGCGAGCTGATGCGCGCGGTGCGTCCACAATTCGTGTTCCATCTGGCCAGCCACGTGCAGGGCTCGCCGGACTTCGAGCATGTGCTGCCAACTTTCCACAGCAACCTTCAGACCACCGTGAACCTACTCGCAGCCGCAACAGAGATCGGCTGCGACCGGGTGATCGTCACCGGATCGTTGGTGGAGCCGGCTGACGCGACCGAACGCGTACCTAGCTCGCCATACGCGGCGGCGAAGTGGGCAAGCAGCGACTACTCGAGAATGTTCCACGCACTGTATGACCTGCCGGTGGTGATCGCCCGAGTGTTCATGGTGTACGGGCCCGCGCAGCAGGACGAGACCAAGCTCGTGCCGTACACGATTCGTTCTCTGGCCCGGGATGAGGCCCCCGAGATCACAAGCGGTCGCCGTCAGATCGACTGGATCTACGTTGACGATGTCGTCGCCGGACTGATCACGCTTGCGTTGGCGCCCGGGCTCGAGGGTGACACGGTCGACCTCGGATCCGGCTCGCTGATCAGTACCGCCGACCTCGTGAAGATGATCTGCTCGCTCATGAAGAGCGCGGTTCGGCCGCGCTTCGGCGCGCTCGCCGACCGACCGCTGGAGCCTGTTCGCGTCGCGCGCGTGGCCGATACGACGGCGTTGACCGGTTGGGCGCCGGAGGTCTCGCTCGAGGACGGGCTGGCGCGGACGATCGGCTGGTACGCAACCAATATGGAGCAGGTCGCCCATGGCTAAGATCGCTGTGCTCGGCACCGGGATGGCGGGCTTCGGAGCGTGGCACCGGCTGCGCGAAGAGCCACACGAGCTCGTCATGTATGACAAGGACGACTACATCGGTGGGCATACGGCGTCATGGGTCTTTCCACCCGGGTTCACGTTCGATCACGGTCCGCACGTGTCGTTCACGAAGAACGAGCGCGTGCAGAACCTCCTCGCGGACGCCGTGGACGGTCAATTCGAGGAAGTTCAGTACAAGGTAAACAATTACTGGCAAGGCCATTGGCTTCCTCACCCGGTGCAATGCAACCTGTATGGCCTGCCCACCGACCTGGTGACGAAGGTGATTGCCGATTTCGTCGCGCAGGGACACCAGCCGCGAGAGCCGATCGGGAACTACGAGGACTGGCTGGTCGCGTCCTACGGGCGCGCGTTCGTGGATGAATTCCCCGGTGTCTACACCCTCAAGTACCACACGACTCCGGCGCACAACCTGACCACCGGATGGATCGGCCCGCGCATGTATCGCCCGAGCCTCCAAGAGGTGCTGCGCGGCGCGCTCGCGCCGGAGGCGCCCAATATTCACTACGTGACAGGTTTCCGTTATCCGAGCCAAGGCGGCTTCGTGGAGTACCTGCGAAAGTGGGCCGGCGCCGCATCGATCGCGCTCGGACACGAAGCCGTTGCGATCGACCCGGTTTCCCGGAGCGTCCGCTTCCGCAACGGCCGCATGGAGAGATACGACCATCTCATTTCCTCGGTGCCGCTGCCGGAGCTGGTTGCGATGCTTCCGGGCGTCCCCTCAGGGGTTCGGACCGCCGCGTCGCGCCTCGCCTGCACCGGCTGTGTCCTTGTCAATGTCGGAGTCAAGCGCGCCAAGATCTCAGACGCGCACATCAGCTACTTCTACGACCCGAACATCGTATTCACTCGCGTGAGCTTTCCCTACCTCATGTCGCCGCACAACGCGCCGGAGGGGACAGCGAGCCTGCAGGCCGAGGTGTACTACTCGCCCAAGTACCGACCCCTAGAGGGAACTCCCGAGGACTACATCGAGCCGGTGATTCACGATCTCATCCAATGCGGCATCATCGCCGGCCCGGACGAAGTTATCTACAAGGGCGCGATGCCGTGCGACTACGCAAACATCATCTTCGACCACGATCACGCCGAGTCGGTCGAGCGGGTGCACGCTTATCTCGCGGAGCTCGGTATCGCTTGGTGCGGCCGGTACGGCGACTGGGGCTACCTCTGGACCGATGACTCGTTCCTCAGTGGCGAACGGGCCGCCGAGACTGTTCTCTCGCGGATGGCGCGCCAGCCAATGCCGATCTCCGGCTGACTCGCGCACGATGGTCTGTCAGCGCGATCTCGGATGTCGGATGAGGCACCTCGCAATCGTCACCGCCCCCCACGGGCGGACGGCGGTTCATCTGCGACCGACGCAAATGACCTTGCGTAGAAGAGGGCGTCCGTGATCATCCTCGACAAGGCGCTCGAGCGTCGCAGCGAGGCGGGGCACCCCGTGCGCATCGCGATCGTCGGCGCCGGCTACATGGCCCGAGGAATCGCGGCGCATACGACGCTGATTCCCGGTATCGAGCTCGTCGCCATCGCCAATCGCACGATTGGCAAGGCAGAGCGGGTCTTTGAGGAAGTTGGGCGCAGCGCTGCGAGGAGGGTCGAAAGACCCGACGAGCTCGATGACGCCATTGCTCGGAGAGTTCCCGTCGTCGCCGATGACCCGGAGCCGGTGTGTCGCGCCGAGAGCGTCGACGTGTTGATCGAGGTCACCGGAGAGGTGGAGGTCGGGGCGAGCACCGTCCTCGACGCGATCTCGCATGGCAAGCACGTCGTCCTCGTCAACGCAGAGCTCGACGCGACCGTAGGGCCGATCCTCAAAGCCAAGGCCGACCAGGCCGGCGTCATCCTCACAAACACCGACGGAGACGAGCCTGGCGTCGCGATGAATCTCCTCCGCTATGTAAAGACGATCGGCCTCCAGCCGGTTCTCGCGGGGAACATCAAGGGGTTCCTCGATCGGCATCGCAATCCAGAGACCCAGCGCGTATTCGCCGAATCCGTCGGTCAGGAGCCGAAGCGGATCGCGTCCTACGCGGACGGGACGAAGTTGTCGATGGAGGCTGCCCTCGTCGCAAATGCGGCGGGATTCGGGGTAGCGCGGCGGGGGATGAACGGCTACACGTGCGGCCATGTGACCGATCTACTCGACCTGTACGACGGTGACGTGCCACCGAAAGAGGGGATCGTCGACTACGTCCTCGGCGCTGAGCCAGGATCGGGGGCATTCGTCGTCGGCTACTCAGCGAACCCGATCGCCCGGGAGTATTTGAAGTACTTCAAGATGGGCGACGGGCCCTTGTATCTCTTCTATGCTCCCTGGCACATCCCCCAGGCTGAGGCTTCTCTGACCGCCGCCCGAGCAGTCCTGTTTCGAGACGCCGCCGTCGCGGCAATGGATGGACCTCGATGTGAGGTCATTGCGATCGCCAAGCGGGACCTTCGGGCTGGACAGGTGCTCGACGGGATCGGCGGGTTCACGTGCTACGGATCGATCGACAATGTCGGTGTGACCCGAAGCCTGCGACTCTTACCTATGGGCGTGTCTGAAGGTTGTGTCCTGGTTGCCGACGTCCCGGTTGATCACGCCGTCACGTACGATGACGTTCACGTGCCCAACGGCCGGCTGATCGATCGCTTGCGGGTCGAACAGGACGCGCTCTTCGCAACGGCCTAGCGCGACCACGACGCCCCTGGCGGGCTCGTCGTCGGGGCGCAGCTTGAGGGAGTCCTCGGCCGTAAGCGAGAGGACTCTCGGTCGCGACGTCGAGGACGTCTTGGAGGACGGTCTTGGCGAGCAGGCCGTCAGCAAGTCGGAACGGAGCGCAAGCTCAGCCGATTCGCTCGAGCCAGATCTCCCGCCAGTACGGATACGTGCTCCTCGTGCAGAAGAGATGCCAGTCCGACGTGCAAATAATCCCTTCAAGGATGATGCAATCCGATTTGATCCGGATCATCTTACCCGTGTCTTCGTCGATCAAGCGTTCGACACGTCCGCGGACCCGGGCCGTGCGGCCGCAATACTTCAGCATCTCCGTGTCGAAGCTCAGCCCTCGAATGTGGTTAGTGTGATCGAGGGTCGCAAAGATCTCCTCCTTGCTCTTGATGCGGACCATGTCACCGGCGACCAAGTCCAACCTCGCTGTCGGGGTCTCCGTCGTCGGCAGCTTGCCGTAGATAAAAGGGTAGGGGCGTCCCCCGGCAATTAACAGCCGGCTCGGCAAGTGCCGGCGGCTGACGGCCTGCAGCCGGTTGAAGAGCTCGACGGCTACCCCGCGGACGACCTTGAAAAGGCCCCACGTCCGTACATCCCTCGCATACTGGTTCACCTGGCGAAGCCGGATACGGGTGGAAGCGTGGCGGATTTGGGTCGCCTGACACCGATAGGTCGCGTCGGTCTCGCCGTTCGCGCCTGCGGTCGTCGCGGCGGGAAGCAAGGTGTCCGCGATGAAATCGCGCTCCTCCGCGTCCAGTTCGCGCACTCCCATCCGCCTCCCTGACTTAACCCGCTCGAGCCACGCCTCCTTCCAGTACATGAGACACGCCGCCTGGCATGCGCCATGAGCCGTTCCGTCACAGCGGAGGTTTGCAAGGTGGACGGTGTTGTGCATGCGGCGGGTCCCCCAGCCGGGAGCACACGTCTTGTCCGCGCGCTTGAAGACTGGCCACTTGCGGCCACAGTACTTCAGCATCTCCGGCATGAAAGGCAGGCCGTCCAGGGTCCCGTGCTCGTCCAACGTGCTGAAGATCTCGGTCGCCGGCCGGACGCGCACTACCTCTCCGGGTCGCAGGGAGAGCACGTATGGGTGGGAGGAGATGTCGCGCGTTGCGAGCGTCATAGGGCGTTTGTGTTTGAGTGTCCTTGGCCGGTCGGTGGTCCCTAATCAACGATCAGGGAGCCGACGAACTTGTGAAGGGCTTGTGCCGAGGAGTGCGGAATCAGCGGGCTGCTCTCTACGACTCGCCGCGGATCTCAACGGGGAACGCTGGCAATGCGAGCGTAAGTTTGCGAATCCCGCCTACGTTGTTTGCTTGTGAAGTCCGTACAGCCACGGCAATAGATGAGACGAGCGCACCGGGTTCCGTTGCTGAGCCATAGAGCTTTGAGGTTGTATTCGACTCCCTGCTCCTGCTCCACAGCCCGCACCTCTGCTAGAGGAAATCGGCAGTCATCGAGCGGCGGAGCACGTAACGCAGGTTCGCTGTGATCCAGTAGGTATCGAGGAGATGCCCGCCGTCCAGCAGCCACTCGTGAGCGTCGTCTTGCCGACGCATAATCGCCCCGTGTGGCTCGCGGAGGCGTTGACCAGCGTACTCGAAGGCGAGTTCGCCGACTTCGAGGTGGTCGTCTCCAACAACGGGAACCCCGAGGACACGCGGCGCCTCGAAGCGCATATCGACGATCCGCGTGTCCGCTGGATAGAGCAGGACGCGGCACCCGGAGGCCTCGAGAACTTTCTTGCTGGTCTGGCTGCTGCGCGCGGGAAGTACGTCGCGCCGCTACATGACGATGACCGATGGTCGCCAAGATTTCTCGCCGTCCTGGTTCCACCGCTCGAGCGTGACCCCGAGGCCGTGCTCGCCTTCGCGGATCACTATCTCGTAGACCACCGGGGGGAAATTGATGGCACCGCAACCGAGGCAAACACTCGATATTGGGGACGTGCTGACCTGCAGGAGGGCGTGCGTCGTCCGTTCGTCGAGGAGGCGGTCGCACGCCAAAGCGTAGCCATCTCTGGCTGCGTATTCCGGCGTGACTCCCTGCCCGTGGAGGAGTTCGACCGGGAGATGGGCCCCTGTTACGACATCTGGATGTCGTACCTGCTGGCGAGGAGCGGTGGTGCCGCCTTCTACACGCCCGAGCGTCTGCTGTACTACCGGATGCACGACGGGAGCGCGACTGGGAGCTCCAAGGTTGCTGCGCATCTCGGGGCAGCTCACGCGAGACGACGGATGCTCGACGACCCGTGGCTGCGCCCTTACAGGACCCTGATTGCCAGTCGGATCGCACGAGACCATACCCTGGTGGGTGCCGAATTCCTGCGCCAAGGTTGTCGGAGAGACGCAAGGATTCACCTTGCGGCCGCCATACGACTCGATCCGACGCTGCGGGCGGTCGCCGGCTGGACGGCGACTTGGCTGGCGCCTTCCCAGTTGATCGCTCGTCTATGAGCCGCCGGCTACAGAAGGCTGCCAGCAATTCAGCGGCGGTCCGCACCGCGAGCTGGAGGCGGCTTCTCGTAGGCATCTCAAAGAGATTCGCCCGACGGGCCGGTCTTGGCGCACAACGCAGTGATGGTTTCGCGATTCAAACATCGCGGGCCATCGACCTTGGCGGCGAGTACTTCCTGATAGATCGAGAGGACACGCTTGGCGTGGGCGCGACTATCAAATGCGCTCGCCCGCGCGAGTCCTTGCCTGCCCATCTCGGTGAGCCGTTGACGGTCGCCCACGAGCGGCGAGAGCGCGGCGACCCACTCATGGGGACGACGCGGCGGCAGCAGCACTCCGTCTACGCCGTCACGGAGCACCTCCCGCGGACCTCCGATCGAGGTCGCCGCCACTGGCACGCCGACCGCGAGGCCTTCCACGACCGAGCGTCCGAATGGTTCCTCCCAGGACGGCACGAGCAGCATGTCGAGCGCGCGAAGCAGCTCCGGCACGTCGCTGCGCTCGCCGAGGAACAGGACCTGGTCGCCGAGGTCGAGATCGTCGACGAGCGCTCGAATCCGTTCGACGAAGGCGTGGTTGTCGTGCCGAGTGGATGAGCTGACGAACTTCGCCGAGCCGGCGAGGAGCAGGCGGACTCCGGGCTGTGCGTCACGGAGGCCGGCGACGATGCGGATCGCGTCGTCCTGTGCCTTCCACGGGGTTAGCTGGGCGACGACGCCGAGGATCGGGGCGGCGTCGGCCGGGATCCCGAATGCGGTTCGTGCCCGGCGCTGATCCATCTCTGCGGCGGCGCGGAGGCGATTGACGTCGACGGGGCTGTGGGCGACCGCGAGGACGGCGTTCGTTCGCGGAGCCGCGAAGCGCTCGAGCGTGTGCGCTGAGTTGCCGATGATCGCCGATGCCCCACGCGCGATCGTCGTCTGCGTCAGGCGCGTGAGCGGGCCGTCCGGAAGCACGTCGCGGACGTGGACGACGGCGGGCGGCGCGCCGAGACGGGCGGCCGCCACGGCGACGATCCCGGCCCGGATCGAGTTGGCGTGCACGAGGTCGACGCGCTCGCAGCGCGCGATCCGCCGCACGCTCCAGGCGGCATAAGCGAGCTCGGCGACCGTCCTCGGCGTGTGGAGAGGATGCGGCCTGAGGCTGCCGGCGGTGCCGGGAATCGCCCGAACGGGAACGCCGATTGTCCGTAACGTCGCCGCCAGCTCTCCCTCCGGCGCCGCCACCGTCGCCTGCACACCCCCGTCGAGCGCCCCCAGGAGCTCGATCAGCGACCGCTCGCCGCCGCTCACATGGGCGGTGTGGCTGACGTAGAGGACGTGCATCTAGCCGCCCGCCGTCACCTCGTCGAGCACCTCTCTCACCCGTGCGGCGACCGCCGGCCAGGCATGGGCGCGTGCGCGGGCCGCGCCCGCCCGGCCCATGCGCGCGGCGCGCTTGCGATCGGTCAGAAGCTCGGTCAGCGCGCCGGCGAGCGCGACATGGTCGGTCGGATCGACGAGCAGGCCGGTCTCGCCATCGAGCACGGCATCCCGGGCGCCGCCGACGTCACCGGCGACCACCGGCAGCTCGTGGAGCCCCGCCTCGAGGAAGACGATGCCGAAGCCCTCTCCGGCGAAACGGCCTCCGGGTAGCCGGCTCGGCATGCAGAAGACGTGGGCGCGGTCTAGCCAGCGGTCGCGCTCGGCATCGCTCGTGCCGCCGAGGAAGCATGCGTCTGCGCCGGTGTTGCGGACGAGCGCCTCGAGCGGGCCTCGAAGCCAACCGTCGCCCACCACGACCCATTGTGCGCCCGGGACGCGGGCGCTGACGAGGGGCATCGCCCGGGCGATCGTGTCGTGGCCCTTGTATCGCTCGACGAGGCGGGCGACGGTGAGGACGGTGGGGCGGTCGGCCCGCGGACGCCTAGGTAGCCCATTGCGCAGATTGACGCCGGGCGAGACGATCCGCACTCGCCGCCCGTCCGCGCCCGCGTCGAGCGCCAAGGAACGCGAGTAACCGCTGACCGCGATCACCGCGCTCGCGCGGCGAAGGGCGAGACGGGCCAGCGCCGCCCTCTGCGGCACCTCCATTGCGTGCACCCACTGCACCCACGGCCGGCGCAGCGCGTGCGCCAGCGTCCAGGCGCCCGGTGCCGCGACCAGGTGCAGGCTGAGGATGACGTCGGGACGCACCGCCAGCCCGGCGCGAAGCGCCGCTCCGTTCAGCGCGGCAACGGCGGCGGCTCCGTGCGGCCGCGGGCTCCAGGCGCGATGCACGCCGTTCGCCGGCGCGCGGCCCTCGCCGTGGTCGACCGTGACGACGTGGGTCGTCGCGTCGAGGTGCTCGGCGAGCCGCGCGCCGACCTGCTGGATCCCGCCCGGGGCCGGCGGGAAGTCGGGTGTGACGAGGAGGACGCGCAGCTCAGATCAGCTCCTGGCCTCGAATCCGGTCGAGCCACAGCCCGAACGCCAACAGCGGCCAGATTGAATCGCTTCGGTTCGCGTTCCCGGCCCGATGCTCGGCGACGAGCGCCGCGGCCTCGTCGCGGTCGAACCAGCCCTCGGCAAAGGCGCTCCCCTCGGCCAGCTGGCGATCGACGAGCGGGGCCAACGGGCCGCGCAGCCAGTCCGCTGCCGGGACCCGAAAGGCGGTCTTCCGGCGTTGCGTGATCTCGGGCGCGACCAGGCCGAGCAGGGCCCGGAGCAGCGCCTTGCCGCCACCGCCTACGTGGACGCGCGTCGAGACGGTCCCGGCGAACTCCGCCACCTCACGGCTCAGGTATGGCGTCCTGACCTCGAGCGACACGCGCATGCCGGCACGGTCGGCCTTCACCAGAACGTCGTCCGGCAGCCAGTGCAACTGATCGAGCAGCATCAGCTGCTCGATCACCGGTCGGCCGGACCCGTTCACCCGCCCGGCGAGGTCGCCGACGAGCACGGCCCGGGGGACGTGGCTGCGGAGGGCCGGACCGTAGAGGCGTTGGCGCAGCGCGAGTCGCCGCCCGGCCACCCAGTGGAGATGGCGGGGCAGCACGTCGCCGGGCATGAGGACGTCGCTGACGCGCGCGGCCCGCGGGTGCCTGACGAGGGATGCCATCGCCGACAGGCCGGACCCGAGCTTCGGCGGAAGGGCGCGGTCGAGCTGCTCGGAGCGCCGGATCCAGCGGTAGCGCGGGTAGCCGCCGAAGAGCTCGTCCGCCCCCTCGCCACCGATCGCCACCGTCACCTCGCGTCGTGCCTGTTCGGCGATGGCGTGCAGGGAGACGAGCGCCTGGTCGGCCAGCGGCTGGTCCATGGCGGAAAGGAGCGCTGGAATGCGCTCGAGCAGCTGGGCCTGGGTCAGGACCAGCTCGTGATGCTCGGTGCCGAGCTCTCGCGCCGTCTGACGGGCCACGGCGCCCTCGCTCACCGCGCCTGTGTCGTAGCTGACCGTGAAGGTCTTGATCGGCTTCGCCGAGGCTCTCGCAGCGAGCGCGGCGATCAGCGTCGAGTCGAGACCGCCGCTGAGGAAGACGCCGACGGGAACATCGGCGATGAGGCGGCTCTGGACGGAGCGCTCGAGCAGGCGGCCGGTCTCGGCGACGAGCTCCTCG
>JBKPNB010000175.1:0-6287 GCA_046732395.1 Actinomycetota bacterium
GGGCCCGAGCGCGACCATGAAGTTGACCCGGTGGGGGACCCCCACCAGGCGCGCTCCCGGGGCGGTCGCGACCTGGGTGTTGCCGCCGATCCGCGCGCCGGGATCGAGCCGCATCACCCGCGCCGCCAGCCGCTCCCTGGCCGAGGGCGCCCCCGCCCGCCCCAGCGCCGCGGGGACGATCGCTGCGGCACAGACGGCCACCGCCAGCGCGCCGAGCACCACCCGTGACCCGCGCGGGAAGCCAACCTCCACCATCTCAGCCTCCTAGCTTGAATCCCACGGCCCCGCGGCTGTCCGGAGCCCCCGCTTCCGCGCCAGTAAACCACTCTGCGGGTCGCCGATCAAGCCAGCGGGCGCTCGTTCAACGTCTTGTCCACGCAGGCTCCCAGCTCGCGGTCTCGTGGCGATGGAGACCTCCTGGCCGGGTTCGGGTCGAGGCCGTTGCCGCGCTCGCCTCGGGCCCAGTAGGAGGGGCAGCGGGCGTGGGCGGGCGCGAAAGGGGCGTGAGCGGCCGTGGCTGCCTCGACGGGTGCCTCGGCGATCGGGGCGTCGAGATAGCTCTCCACGAGCTCGGGGGCTCTCGTCGCGCGAGATGCCCGCCGCCGAGACCTTCGGCCGGGGTTCGTGACGCCAGAGCCTGCGTGCAGCCGACTTGGAGCTGGGTCTGCTACCGGGCGGCGGTGGGAATGACGAGCCGGCAGCCTGACCTTGAAGGAGCGGCGTTGGGCAGCGGACCATCTTTGAGATCAGGGCGCGGGCCATCGCCTTCGCGACCCCTTCGTTCGCGTGGCAACGATCCGGATCAACGCCCAGACCCGCGCATTCCTCGCCGGGATGAGCGGAACCTCGATCGCCGGGTCGCTCAGGGCGAGATCGACCTCGACGAGTACCGGCAGCGCCGATCGATCCTCGACGAGCGTGAGCGGTGACCGGCACCACCGCCGTGTCCGGCACCGAGCGGAGGTTCCGCTCGGCGCCGGGCGGCTGATGAATTCCCGGACTTTACGGACCCGATCCGCACCTCCTCCGTCCGGGCCCGCGCCTAGCGTCTCCGCCCGTGAGCTCCGACGCTAACCTCGCCGCCGTGAGCCACCTGCGGCCCGTCCCCGATCCGCAGCCGCCGGCCCGCGGCGCCGAGTCCGGCGAGCATCCGGAGCCGACGATCGCGGAGCTCGACCGCTGGGCGACGGTGCTCCGCGCCGAGTGCGTGCGGATGCTCGCCGTCGCCAAGTCCGGCCACCTCGACTCCTCGCTGTCGGCCGCCGACATCGTCACCGCGCTCTACTACCGCGTGCTGCGGCACGATCCCGAGCGCCCGGACTGGCCGGCGCGCGACCGCTTCGTCCTCTGCAAGGGCCACGCCGCGCCGATCCAGTACGCCGCGCTCGCACACCACGGCTACTTCCCGCTCGGCGACCTGATGGGCCTCCGCCAGATCGGCTCGCAGCTCCAGGGCCATCCGGACATGACCCGCACCCCGGGCGTCGAGGTCTCGACCGGGTCACTCGGGCAGGGCCTCTCGATGTGCGTCGGCATCTGCCTCGCCCTTCGCCTCGACCGGCTGGCTGAGGAGGCGCAGGTGTTCGCGGTGCTGTCCGACGGCGACTGCCAGGAGGGCCAGACCTGGGAGGCGGCGACCGCGGCCACCCACTTCGGCGTCACGAACCTGACCGCGGTCGTCGACTACAACCACCTCCAGACCGACGGCACCACCGAGGAGGTCATGGACGTCGGCGACGTTCGGGCGAAGTTCGAGTCGTTCGGGTGGGACGCGGTCGAGATCGACGGCCACGACATGGCGCAGATCACCGAGGCGCTGGAGCGGAGCCGGACGCTCGACCGTCCGGCGGCGGTCGTCGCCCAGACCCGCAAGGGGCGCGGGGTGTCGTTCATGGAGGGCCGGTTCGGGTTCCACGGCAAGCCGCCGACCGCCGAGCAGGCCGCCGACGCGCTCGCCGAGCTGGAGGCGACGCTCGAGGAGCAGACGACGGCGCTCCAGGCGACCGGCCCGCGGGAGTAGCGATGCCACCGGCAGCCAAGACCGAGCCGATCGCCACCCGGCAGGCCTACGGCGACGCCCTCGTCGAGCTCGGCGAGAGCCATGGGGAGGTGGTCGCCCTCGACGCCGACCTCGCGGTCTCGACCCAGTCGATCAAGTTCGGCAAGCGGTTCCCGGATCGGTTCTTCAACGTCGGCGCCGCCGAGGCGAACATGATGTCGATGGCCTGCGGGCTCGCCGCCACTGGCAAGCGCCCGTTCTGCTCGACGTTCGCGATCTTCGCCGCCGGGCGCGCCTACGACCAGGTCCGACTGGGGATCGCCCACAACGAGCTCCCGATCGCGATCGGCGCCTCGCACGGCGGGGTCTCGCTCGGCGAGGACGGCGCCTCGCACCAGATGATCGAGGACATCGCGCTGATGCGGGCCCTGCCGCGGATGCGGGTGGTGGTTCCCGCCGACTACAACCAGGCCTACCGGGCGACGCTCGAGGCCTATGAGCGCGCCGCGCCTACCTACATGCGGTTCGGCCGCCCGTCGACGGCGATCGTCTACGACGAGATTCCCGAGTCGCTCGGACAGGGCGTCGACGTTCTGCGCGAGGGCAAGGACATCAGCCTGATCGCCACCGGGCACATGGTCTGGCGCGCCCTCGAGGCGGCCGGGGCGCTCGAGCGCGACGACGGCGTCGAGGCCGAGGTGCTGAACGTCGCGATAGTCGAGCCGCTCGACGGGGCGGCGGTGCTCGAATCGCTGTCGAAGACCGGCGTCGCGGTCACCGCCGAGGAGCACCGGGTCGTCGGCGGCCTCGCCGACGCGGTCCGCGCCGTGGCGGCCGAGCAGCACCCGGTCCCGATCTTCGCGGTCGGGATGGGCGACGAGTTCGGGGTTTCGGGGACCGGCGAGGCGTGCATGGAGCACTTCGGGCTCACCGCCCGCGGGATCGCGGACCGCGCCCGTGAGGCGCTCGTCCTGAAGCCGATCGTCTCGCGCCCGCCGCTGTTCGGCCCCGAGTGGAGCTAGCGGCCGCCGACGCCGGCTGAACGGAGATTTGCAGCGCATTAGCGTCGCGTAAGCGTCCCCTCATAACGTCCGCTACGCTGACGCCGCCGCCGGGTCCGATGGCAGCGACCGATCGGGCGCAGGATTCGCGGCGGTACCGCAGAACCAACTCCTGCCATGGCCTTGATCGGATCGAGATCCTCCCGCCGCGAGCGGGATCGCGCGAAGCACCGCCGGCGCTCGCACGACCCCGGCCGGCACTTGCCGCAGCCCCGCTTGCGGCCGCCGGTGATCGAGCTTCGCAGCGCGACCGTCGTCTACCCGGGCGGCCACGTCGCACTAGAGCGGATCAACCTCGAGGTCGAGCGCGGCGAGTTCGCTTTCGTTGTCGGCCCCACCGGGTGCGGGAAGTCGACTCTGATCAAGACCCTGATCCGCGAGGTAGAGCCGGCCTCCGGCCACATTCTGATCGCCGGCCGCGACATCAACCGCATCCGCCGCAAGCGGGTGCCACTGCTGCGGCGGCGGATCGGCTGCGTGTTCCAAGACTTCAAACTACTGCCGAACCGAACCGTCTACGACAACGTCGCCTACGCGCTCCAGGTGACCGGCGGCACCCGGCGCGAGATCCGCCGCAAGGTGCCGGAGATCCTCCGCCTGGTCGGCCTCCAGGCGAAGATCCACAACTATCCCGACCAGCTATCGGGCGGCGAGCAGCAGCGGGTCTCGATCGCCCGCGCGTTCGTCAATCACCCGCCGCTCCTGCTCGCCGACGAGCCCACCGGCAATCTCGATCCCGAGACCTCGGTGGGGATCATGCAGCTGCTGTACCGGATCAACCGCACCGGGACCACGGTCTTCGTCGCCACCCACGACCGCGAGATGGTCGACAAGATGCGCCGCCGGGTGATCGGGCTCGAGGCCGGCCACCTGGTCCGCGACCAGCCCGTCTCCGGCTACCACGACGAGTCGACGAGCGAGTTCGCGATGCGGGTGCGGGCCGAGATGGGCGTCGGCGACGAGGGCCAGACCAACGGCCACGGCGACCTCTAGGCGATGCGCAAGCTGCCGTTCTTCATCGCCGAGGCGTTTCGGGCGCTGAAGCGAAACGCCGCGCCGGGGGTGGCGGCGACGGTGACGATCCTCGTCACCACCCTGCTGCTCGGGGTCCTGATCCCGGTCCTGAAGGCGAGCTCGCAGACCACGTCGAACGTCCAGTCGCAGCTCGCCCTCAACGTCTACCTGTTCCGCGGGTCGAGCAAGGCCGAGATCGCAGCCACACGCACCAAGCTCGACGGCCTACCCCACGTCAAGCGGATCAGGTACGTCTCGCCCGCCGAGGGGGTGGCCATCCTCCGGCAGAAGGTGGGCAACGGGCCGCTGAAGGGCGGCTTTCACCAGCTCAAGCACAGCTCGCTGCCGGCCAATCCGCTGCCGCCCTCGTTCACCGTCTTCCCCGACACCCCACAGCACCTAACCCTCGTCCGCCAAGAGCTTGTGGTGCCGGGCCCGAAGGGCAAGCCGCAGGCGGTGAGTCCGGCGATCCAGGAGGTCAAGGACGCCCGCGACCAGGCGCACAAGATCCTGTCGGTCACCGATGCGGTGCGGATCGTGCTGTCGGTGATCGCCGCCCTGCTGCTGGTCGCCTCGGTGATGCTGGTCGCCAACACGATCCGGCTCTCGATCTACGCCCGCCGCCGCGAGGTCGAGGTGATGCGCCTGGTCGGCGCGACCAACTGGTTCATCCGCTGGCCGTTCATCATCGAGGGCATCCTGGTCGGCATCGTCGGCACCGGGCTCGCCGTCGGGCTGCTCTATGTGGGCAAGGTGACGATCGTCGACCCGCTGGCGAGCGACTTCGCCCTGGTCAACAACTTCTCGACGGTCGGCTTCGTGCCGCTCGTCGCCGCGCTGGTCGCGGCCTCGATCGCGATCTCGGCGCTCGGCAGCGGGGTCGTGCTGCGCCGCTTCCTCCGGATCTGAGCCCTCCCGACTCTCTATAAAGAGAAGGTGCTTCGTGGCGCCTCTCCTCGAATCGATGCGCGCTGAGCGCCGGCGCGGGTTCCTGCTCGGGCTCGTCGCCGGGGCGGCGGTCGCGGTCGCGGTCGGGGCGATCGCCGACGCCCTGTTCGGACCGTTCGGGAGCAGCGGCACCGTCTCCGACGCCCGGACGACCATCGAGGACAACTACTTCCACCGGGTCGGATCGGGAGAGCTCGACAACGCCTCGATTGAGGGGATGATCGACGCGCTCCGCCACCGCTACCACGACCGCTTCTCGCACTACCTCGATCCGAAGAGCGTCGGCCAGTTCGAGTCCGAGACCTCGGGGCAGTTCTCGGGGATCGGGCTCACCGTCATCGGGGTGAAGGGAGGCGGCCTTCGCGTCGCCAGCGTGTTCCCGGGGACGCCCGCGCGCAAGGCCGGCCTCGAGCGCGGCGATCAGATCGTGGCAGCCGACGGCAAGTCGCTGCGCGGGCGCTCGAAGGACGCGGCGGTGGCGCTGATCCGGGGGACGCCCGGCACGACGGTCTCGCTGCGGGTGGTGCCGGCCGGCGGCGGGAACGCCTCGACGCTCCGGGTGAAGCGGGCGGAGGTCCGGGTGCCGGCGGTGAAGGGGATGATCCGTCGTGCGGACGGGGACAAGGTCGCCTACGTCCGCTTCGCCACCTTCAGCGAGGGTGCCCACGGCGAGCTCCGCGAGGCGGTCGACCGCCTCTACCAGGGCGGCGCCCAGGGCCTCGTCCTCGACCTGCGGGGGAACGGCGGCGGCCTCCTCGACGAGGCGGTGCTGTCGGCGAGCGTCTTCCTCCACAAGGGGGAGCGGGTGGTCTCGACCAGGAGCCGAACCCAGGGCGACACCAACTACGACGCGGTCGGCGATCCGGTCCGCCGCAAGCCGATCGTCGTCCTCGTCGACCACGACACCGCGTCCGCCGCCGAGATCCTGACCGCGGCGCTCGCCGAGCACCACCTGGCGACGGTCGTCGGCACCCGGACGTTCGGCAAGGGAACCTTCCAGCAGGCGCTCGACCTCCCGAACGGCGGCGCCCTCGATCTGACGATCGGTCGCTTCTTCACCGCCAACGGCAGCTCGACGCTGAACGACGGGATCGTCCCCAACGTCCACGCGGCCGACAACCCGCGCACGAAGAACGACGACGAGGCGCTGCGGCGGGCGCTCGCGATCCTCGGCGGGAAGCTCGGCGGCGGTCGGTGAGCGATCGGGGACGGCCGCGGCCCGGGCGCCGCGTGGCCGTCATCGCCGGCCGCGGTCGGTTCCGGAC
>JBKPNB010000176.1:0-18313 GCA_046732395.1 Actinomycetota bacterium
CGCGAGCGCCGTGGCGGGCCGGGGACGGGGACATCCCCCCGAGGGCGCGTGCCGGGCTCGCGCAAGGTCCGCCAGGGCGTAGTCGTCTCGGCCAAGCCCGAGAAGACGATCACGGTGCGAATCGAGATCGCTCGCCGCCACCCGGTCTACGAGAAGGTCGTCCGGCGGACCAACACCGTTCACGTCCACGACGAGCGCAACGAGGCCCAGGAGGGCGACGTCGTGCGCGTCGTCGAGTCGCGGCCGCTGTCGCGGACCAAGCGCTGGCGCCTGCTCGAGATCCTGGAGAGGGCGAGGTAGCAGGCCATGATCCAGCAGGAGACGCGGCTCAAGGTGGCCGACAACTCGGGCGCGCGCGAGATCCTCTGCATCCGCGTCAAGGGCGGGTCGCGGCGCCGCTACGCCGGCGTCGGCGACGTCATCACCGCCACCGTCAAGCAGGCGACCCCGCACGGCGGGGTCCGCAAGGGCGAGGTCGTCGAGGCGGTCGTCGTCCGCACCCGCAAGCAGCTCGGTCGCTCCGACGGCACCTACATCGCCTTCGACGAGAACGCCGCCGTGCTGATCGATCCGCAACGCAACCCGCGCGGGACGCGCATCTTCGGCCCCGTGGCCCGCGAGCTGCGCGAGCGCAACTTCATGAAGATCGTTTCCCTGGCCCCGGAGGTGTTGTAGGGATGGCGAAGGGTCTGCGAATCCGCGAGGGCGACAGCGTCATCGTCATCGCCGGCAAGGACCGCGGCAAGAGCGGCAAGGTCCTGCGCTGCGAACCAGGCAAGCGGCGGCTCTACGTCGAGGGGCTCAACATGGTCAAGCGCCATCAGCGCCCGCGCTCGATCAAGGACACTCAGAAGAGCGCCCAGGCCGGCGGGATCATCGAGAAGGAGGGTCCGATCGACATCTCCAACGTGATGCTGCTCGACCCGGCGGAGAACCGGCCGACCCGGGTCGGAATCAGGATCGGCGACGACGGCAAGCGCGTCCGCTACGCGAAGCGGACCGGACAGGCGATCGAGTAGTAGCGCTGATGGAAGCAACCGTCACAGAGGCCCAGCGGGCGGCGCCGCCGCCCCGGCTCCGCGAGCGCTACGAGGCCGAGATCGCCCCCCAGCTCACCTCGCGGTTCGGCTACACGAGCCGGATGCAGGTCCCGACCCTCGAGAAGATCACGCTCAACATGGGCATCGGCGAGGCGAAGCAGTCTACGCCGATCCTCGAGGCGGCAACCGAGCAGCTCGCGGTGATCGCCGGCCAGCGGCCGAGCGTCCGCCGCGCGCGCAAGTCGATCGCCGCGTTCAAGGTCCGGGCCGGGATGCCGGTCGGGGTCGCGGTGACCCTGCGGGGCGCGCGGATGTGGGAGTTCCTCGACCGCCTCGTCTCGATCGCCATTCCCCGGATTCGCGACTTTCGGGGCCTCAGCGCGCGGGCGTTCGACGGCCGCGGCAACTACTCGCTAGGCGTTCGCGAGCAGCTCATCTTCCCCGAGATCGACTACGACTCGATCGACCAGGTCCGCGGGCTCGACGTCACGATTACGACCACCGCCCCCACCGACGAGGAGGCGTTCGAGCTTCTGCTGGCGCTCGGGATGCCATTCTCAGAGGAGGGCAGGCCGGGGACCGCGACGGTCGAGGAGGAGGCCGAGGCCGAGGAGGAGCGGCGCAAGGAGGCCGCCCGCGAGCGCGCCGAGGCGGAGCAGGCCGCGCTCGAGCAACTCAAGGCCGAGAACCCGGAGGCCTACGAGAGGCCGGTGCGGGAGGAGGAGACAGAAGGTGAGACCGAGACTGAAGAGGAGTCGAATGAGTAGGGAGCAAGCAGCAAGCAGCAAACAGCATCCCGGCTGCGGCGCTGCTCGCTGCTGGCTGCTCGCTGCTCGCTGAGCTGAGTTCAGATGGCAAAGACGTCACAGATCGTGAAGCAATCCCGCAAGCCCAAGTACAAGTCGCGGGGCTACAACCGCTGCCGCCGGTGCGGGCGGCCGCGCGCCTACTACCGCAAGTTCGGCCTCTGCCGGCTGTGCCTGCGCGACGCGGCGCACAAGGGCTACATCCCCGGAATGGTGAAGTCGAGCTGGTAGCGACGAGGCCGAGCCGATGCTGACCGATCCGATCGCCGATTACCTGACCCGCGTCCGCAACGCGATCAAGGCCGGCCACTCCGAGCTCGAGGTGCCCGCCTCGAAGCTCAAGGTCGAGCTCAGCCGAATTCTCTCCGAGCAGGGCTACATCGCCGGCTATGACGTCGAGCCCACCCGCGTCGGCGAGGCGATCCGGATCCAGCTTCGCTACACCGAGGCGCGCCAGCCGGTGATCACCGGGCTCGAGCGGGTCTCCCGCCCCGGGCGGCGCCGCTACGTCTCGAGCGGCGAGGTTCCGCGCGTGATGGGGGGGATGGGCACGGCGATCCTCAGCACCTCGGCGGGGGTCATGACCGGCCACGAGGCGAGGCAGAAGGGCGTCGGCGGCGAGGTGGTCGCCTACGTATGGTGAGTGTGTGAGTCGAATCGGCCGAAAGCCCATCTCGATCCCGGACGGCGTCAACGTCGACATTGCCCCTGGCCGCGTGAGCGTCAAGGGTCCGCGCGGCGAGCTCGCGCAGAACGTCAGCCGCGACATGGCCGTCGCGATCGACGACGGGGTGCTGACGGTGAGCCGGCCCACCGATCGGGGCCCGCACCGCGCGCTCCACGGCCTCACCCGATCTCTGGTAGCGAACATGGTCGAGGGCGTCACCGACGGCTTCGAGCGCCGGCTCGAGATCCAGGGCGTCGGCTATCGGGCGCGGCTCCAGGGCCGCCATCTCGAGCTCAGCGTCGGCTACTCGCATCCGGTCGCGATTGAGGCGCCGGAAGGGATCGAGTTTGAGCTTCCGCGTCCGACGGAGGTGATCGTTCGCGGCATCGACAAGCAGCTCGTCGGCGAGATCACGGCGCGGATTCGGCGCGTCCGCCCGCCCGAGCCTTACAAGGGCAAGGGAATCCGCTACGCCGGCGAACAGGTTCGCCGGAAGGTCGGGAAGCGCGCGTAGCGATGGCGGTCGTCACCAAGCCCCAACACCGACTCCGCCGCCGCCGGCGGGTGCGGGCGAAGGTGCGCGGGAGCGGCGAGCGTCCGCGGCTGTCGGTCTTCCGTTCGAACCGCGGGATATTTGCCCAGCTCATCGACGACGACCGCGGGGCGACGGTCGCGGCCGTCTCCTGGACCGAGGCCGAGCTGCGCGACCTCGCCCCCCTCGAGCAGGCCAAGCGGGTCGGCGAGCTGCTCGCCGCCCGCGCGAAGGAGGCCGGGGTCGAGACCTGCGTCTTCGACCGCGGCGGCTACCGCTACCACGGTCGCGTCGCGGCGCTGGCCGAGGGCGCCCGGGAGGGCGGCCTCGCCTTCTGAGGCTTTCGAATGGCACCCGCTACCGTGACCGGACCATGATTCTCACCCGCGACGTCGAGACCATCAGCCCGCAGGGGCTCGACCTACAGGAGCGCGTGATCGAGGTGAACCGGGTCGCCAAAGTGGTCAAGGGCGGCCGGCGATTCTCGTTCACCGCCCTCGTCGCGGTCGGCGACGAGGACTCAGTGGTCGGGATCGGCTACGGCAAGGCGCGCGAGGTGCCGCTGGCGATCCAGAAGGCGGTCGAGGACGCCCGCAAGAGCCTGATCCGGGTCCCGAAGTTCGGCCAGACGATCCCACACCGGATCATCGGCCGCTACGGAGCGGGCCACGTCGTCCTGCGGCCGGCGAGCCCCGGCACCGGCGTCATCGCCGGCGGCGGCGTCCGGGCCGTGCTCGAGCTCGGCGGAATCCGCGACGTCCTCTCGAAGAGCATCGGCACCCAGAACCCGATCAACTTGGTGAAGGCGACGATGACCGGGCTGATCGAGCTTCGTCGCCCCGAGGAGGTGGCGAAGCTTCGCGGGCTGTCGGTGAGGCAGGTGCTGGGGATCGAGGGGAATGGAGCCGGCGCCGCGAAGCCGGCCGATGCCGCGGAGCCGGCCGAAGTCGCCGACGAGCAGGCAGCAGGCAGCAGGCAGCAGGTGGAGGAGGCAGCGCCAGCAGACGCCGCTGCCGAGAGCGCCGCTGGCGGCGCCGCCGAGGAGACTTCGGGTGGCTGAGGTGACGATCAAGCAGGTCCGCTCCGCGAACCGCTCGAGCCGCAGACAGCTCGAGACGCTGCGCTCGCTCCGCCTCGGCCGGATCGGCCGCGAGGTGACGATGACCGAGACGCCGCAGCTCCACGGGATGCTGCGGGTCGTCGACCATCTGGTCGAGGTCTCGGGCGAGGACGGTGAGGACTCATGACCCCGGTGGCGCCGGAGGACGTCGGCCTCCACACCCTTGCGCCGAAGCCCGGCTCGCGGAAGGCCCGCAAGCGCGTCGGCCGGGGCAATGGCTCCGGCTACGGGAAGACGTCGGGCCGCGGGCACAAGGGCGCGGGCGCCCGCTCGGGATCGAAGCGCAAACCGGCCTACGAGGGCGGCCAGAACCCGATCCACATGCGGACCCGCAAGCTCCGCGGCCCGCAAAAGAAAATGTCGATGCCGTTCGAGCCGTTTCGGACCCGCACCCAGCCGATCAACGTCGCCGACCTCGAGGACCGCTTCGAGGCGGGCGCCGAGGTCACCCCGCGGTCGCTTCGCGGGGCCGGCCTCGCCAAGCGCGGCGATCCGGTCAAGCTGCTCGGGCGCGGCGAGCTGACGAAGAGGCTCACCGTCCGCGTCCACGCCTACAGCGCCGCCGCCCGGGAGAAGGTGGAGAAGGCTGGAGGAACCTGCGAGCAGCCGGCGGGTGATGATTCATGAACATGATGCAGACGCTGGCGAACTCGCTGCGGGTCCCCGAGATCCGCAAGAAGCTCGCGTTCACGGCGGCGATGCTGCTGCTCTACCGCCTCGGCGCCTACATCCCCTCGCCCGGCGTCGACATCAACACGGTGAAGAGCATCGAGCAGAACTTCTCCGGCAACTCGATCCTCGGCTTCCTCAACCTCTTCTCGGGTGGAAGCCTGTCGCGACTGTCGCTGTTCGCGCTCGGGATCATGCCCTACATCACGGCCTCGATCATCCTCCAGCTGATGACGGTGGTCGTCCCCTCGCTGGAGCGGCTCCAGAAGGAGGGCGAGGTCGGGCAGCAGAAGATCACCCAGTACACCCGCTACCTGACGGTGGGGCTTGCCTTCGCCCAGTCGCTCGGGTACGTGTTTTTGTTCCAGTCATTCCAGAACGCGGCCGGCACCAGCGTCATCGGCACCCTGACCTTCGGCAAGGTGATGCTGATCGTGATCTCGCTCACCGCCGGCACCACGCTCCTGATGTGGTTCGGGGAGCTGATAACCCAGCGCGGCATCGGCAACGGGATCTCGCTGATGATCTTCGCCTCGATCGCGTCGCGAATACCGGAGGGGATCACCAAGTGGTGGACCAACCCCGACCAGGTGTTCGTGGTGATGATGCCGTTCATCGCCCTGGCCGTGATCGTCGGGATCGTCTTCGTCCAGGAGGGCCAGCGGCGGATCCCGGTGCAGTACGCGAAGCGCGTCGTCGGCCGCCGGATGACTACCGGCGGCTCGACCTACCTGCCGCTGCGGGTGAACATGGCCGGCGTGATCCCGGTCATATTCGCGGCCTCGATCATGGCCTTTCCGCCGACGATCGGGCAGCTCCTGGGTCAGAACCAGAACAACTTCTGGACCGACTTCGCGACCTTCTTCAACCCGGGCGGCTGGCAGTACGTCGTCGGCGAGGTGTTCTTCATCGTCGTCTTCACGTACTTCTACACGGCCGTCACCTTCAACCCGGTCGACCAGGCCGACAACCTGAAGAAGTACGGCGGCTTCATACCCGGCGTCAGACCCGGGCGACCTACCGCCGAATACCTCGACCGCATCCTGTCGAGGCTCACCTTCCCGGGGGCGCTCTATCTGGGCGCGGTCGCGGCGTTGCCGACGATCCTGATCAGCCAGACCTCCGCCAACTTCTTCTTCGGAGGAACATCGATCCTGATCGTGATCGGCGTCGCGCTCGACACGGTGAAACAGCTCGAAGCCCAGCTGATGATGAGGAACTACGAGGGATTCCTGAAATAGCGAACGCGGCGCCTGCAAATCTTCGTATCTCGGGATCCTCGGCCAATCGTCTCGCTCACTTAGGCTTCAACTAAGCTCGCTTCGCCGATTGGCCTGCGTCCCCCGACCTGCTTGATTTTCGGCGCCGTTTGGCGCTTCCGTGACTGATCTTCAATGTCCGAGCTCAACCTCGTATTGCTAGGCCCGCCCGGCTCCGGCAAGGGCACCCAGGGTGAGCGGCTTCAGCAGGACCTCGAGCTGCCCTACTACGCGACCGGCGACATCCTCCGGGCGGCGGTCCGCGACGGGACCGAGCTCGGCCGGAAGGCGAAGGAGTACATGGACCGCGGCGACCTCGTCCCCGACGAGGTGATCGTCGGGGTGATCGCCGAGCGGGTCTCCGGTTCGGAGGCCGAGGATGGGTTCATCCTCGACGGCTTCCCGCGGACCACGGTCCAGGCCGAGGCGCTGGACGCCGAGGTCAACCGCCTCGGCCGCGAGCTGACGGCGACCATCTTCATCGACGTCACGGAAGAGGAGATCGTGCGGCGGCTCGGCGGGCGGCGCACCTGCGCCAACGGCCACATCTTCCATATCGAGTTCGATCCCCCCGAGCGGGAGGGGATCTGCGACGTCTGCGGCGAGGAGCTCGTCGTCCGCGACGACGACAAGCCAGACGTGATCCGCAATCGCCTCGAGCGCTACCACGCCGAGACCGAGCCGCTCGTCGCCTACTACGACGAGCGCGGCCTGCTCCACCGAATCGACGGCTCGGGGGCGCCCGACGAGGTCTACGAGTCGATCCGCGCGACGCTGGCTACGCTGCGGATGGAAGAGGAAGCGTAAGGAAGCGTAAGGTCGAGCACGTGTACCGCGGCGGGATCATCGTCAAGACGCGCGAGCAGATCGAGGCGATGGCCGCGGCCGGCGCGATCCAGGCCCGCTGCCTGCGGATGCTGGGGTCGAAGTGCCGGCCTGGGGTGACCACCGCCGACCTCGACGAGGCGGCGGCCCGGTTCATCGCCTCGCAGGGCGCCGACGCCTCGTTCCTCGGCTACCGAGGCTTTCCGAAGTCGATCTGCACCTCGCCGAACTCGATGGTGGTCCACGGGATTCCCGGTCCCTACGAGCTCCGCCGCGGCGATGTGGTCTCGCTCGACGTCGGCGTCACCAAGGACGGCTGGGTCGCAGACGCCGCGCTCACGGTCCCGGTCGGGCCGGTCGACCCGGAGGCAAAGCGGCTGCTGGCAACGACCGAGCGGGCACTTCATGCGGGGATCGCCGAGGCCCGCCCCGGTAACCACCTCGGCGACGTCTCGGCGGCGATCCAGCGGACGGTCGAGGGCGACGGGATGTCGATCATCCGCAGCCTCGTCGGCCACGGGATCGGCCGCGCGATGCACGAGGATCCGCAGATCCCGAACTACGGCGAGCCCGGTCGCGGCCCCGAGCTCGAGCCGGGGATGGTGCTGGCGATCGAGCCGATGGTGAACGCCGGCGGACCCGGCGTCCGGCTTGGCGACGACAACTGGGCCGTCTACTCGGAGGACGGCTCGCTCGCCGCGCATTTCGAGTTCACCGTCGCCGTCACCGACGACGGCCCGCGCGTCCTGACCCCCTGGAACGAGGGCTGAGGCCGGCGCCTCAGCCCGCGTCGCGGCAGCGGGCGCAGAGGCCGCGGACCACGACCTCGGCGCCCTCGGCGTCGAAGCCGTGGCGGCGGGCGCCGGCGTAGGCGGCGTCGAGCCGGACCTCGGCCTCGAGGTCGGTGACCGCGCCGCAGCGCCGGCAGACGAGGTGGTGGTGGCCCGCCGGGCCCGCGTCGAAGAGGGCGGCCCCCCGGGCGCCGGCGACCCGTCGGACGAGCCCGGCCTCCTCGAGCGCGTCGAGCGACGAGTAGACGGTCGGCAGCGAGACGTTCGGGAGCCGCTCGGCGACCGCCCCCATCACCTCCTCGGCGGTGAGGTGGCGACCGGCGTCCGCGAGCGCCTCGCCGACGACGAGCCGCTGGGCCGTGACCCGATAGCCGCTGCGGCGGAGCGCCGCGGCGACGCTCTCCTCGCGGGGCGAGAGGGCTTTGCTCGTGGATGTGGTCGGCATTCGGGTTCCCTAACTACCTGTAAGGGATTCCTAATTTTAATCGATTTGCCATAATAGTCAAGCACACGATGGTCGATTCGGTACTCGAGAGCTGGCGTGCCGCGAGCCAGCAGCAGCGCATCCTCCAAGTCGTCCAACCCGGCCTGATCGGGCTGATCGACGGCACCGTTTCGACCCTTGCCCCGATCTTCGCCGCCGCTTACATCTCGGGCTCGCGGGCCGCGCTCCTGGTCGGGCTCGCGGCCGGGCTCGGCGCGGCGATCAGCATGGGCATCTCCGAGGCCCTCTCCGACGACGGCACCCTGACCGGGCGCGGCGGCTCGTTCCAGCGCGGCCTGATCACCGGCATCGCCACCTTCGTGGGCGGGACGGCCCACGCGCTTCCCTTCCTAATCTCGAATGTCAACACCGCGCTCGCGGTCGCCTACCCGGTGGTGGCCTGCGAGCTCGTGGTGATCGCGATCGTCCGCCGCCGCTACCTCAAGGTCCCGCTCACCACGTCGCTCGTCCAGGTAACGCTTGCGGGGGCCGTCGTCGCCGCCGTCGGCGTCGCGGTCGGGCACGCCTGAGCGCCCTCCTCGGACCACCTCAGGCCCCTTGCTATCCTTCTCTGTCGGCCTTCGGGCCGTTTCCGTGTGCCCGTCGACCCGATTCATGGGGCCGATGGGCGGTCTTTCGAGTGATTGGATACGTTGCCGCGAACAGGCGATGAAGGTACGAGCGTCCGTAAAACCGATGTGCGAGCGTTGCCGGATAATCCGGCGGCGCGGCCGCGTGCTCGTGATCTGCTCGAACCCTCGTCACAAGCAGCGGCAGGGGTGAGCGGGAGCTAGATGGCACGGATCGCAGGGGTCAACGTCCCCCTCAACAAGCGGGTCGAGATCGGCCTCACCTACGTCCACGGGGTCGGGCGGTCGACCGCCAACCGGATCCTCTCGGACGTCGGCGTCGATCCCGACACCTACGTCAAGGACCTCACGGACGACGAGGTCGTAAAGCTGCGCGAGGCGGTCGAGTCACGCGAGGTCGAGGGCGACCTGCGGCGCGAGCGGTCGCAGAACATCAAGCGGCTCTCGGAGGTCGGCGCCTACCGCGGCCTCCGCCATCGCCGCGGGATGCCCACCCGCGGCCAGCGGACGAAGACCAACGCCCGGACCCGCAAGGGACCGCGGCGGATGAGCGTCGCCGGCCGTCGCAAGCCGCCGAGCCCGAAGTAGGTAGTTAGCCGATGCCGCAGCCACGAAGGGGCAGGGGCGGACGGCCGCGACGGCGGGTCCGCAAGAACATCGCGTACGGGGTGGCCCACATCAAGACCAGCTTCAACAACACGATCGTGACGATCACGGACACCGACGGCAACGTCGTCTGCTGGGAGTCGGCCGGATCGGCCGGCTTCAAGGGATCGCGCAAGTCGACCCCGTTCGCCGCCCAGGTGACCGCGGACTCCGCCGCCCGGAAGGGGATGGAGCATGGCCTCGAGCGCGTCGAGGTCCACGCCAAGGGGGCGGGGTCGGGCCGCGACACGGCGATCCGCTCGCTCCAGGCCGCCGGCCTTCAGGTCACGACCGTAAAGGACGTCACGCCCCAGGCCCACAACGGCTGCCGGCCGAGGAAGCGCCGCCGAGTCTGATGGCCCGCGATACCTCCCCCCAGTGCAAGCAGTGCCGCCGCGAGGGCCAGAAGCTGTTTCTGAAGGGCGCGCGGTGCTTCACCGAGAAGTGCGGCGTCGAGCGCCGCTCCTACCCGCCCGGCGAGCACGGGCGGGGTCGGATGCGCCAGTCCGAGTACCGCCAGCAGCTCCGCGAGAAGCAGAAGGCGCGCCGCTACTACCAGCTGCTCGAGAAGCAGTTCCGCGGTTACTACGACCACGCGGCGCGCCAGCCGGGCGTCACCGGCGAGAACCTCCTGCGCCTGCTCGAGCGGCGCCTCGACAACGTCCTAGTGCGCCTCGGCTTCGCCGCCTCGCGCCGCCAGGCGCGCCAGCTCGTCGGCCACGGACACTGGCTCGTCAACGGCCGCCGGGTCGACATCCCCAGCTACCAGGTCCGTCCCGACGACGTGATCTCGATCAGGCCCGGCTCGAACGCCGTGGACACCGTCCGCTCGGCGACCGAGCTGACAGCGGCGGTGCCACCGTGGCTTCAGGCCGACCACGATTCGCTGACGGCGAAGGTGCTGCGGCTCCCGGAGCGCAGCGAGATCGCGACGCCGGTCTCCGAGCAGCTCATCGTCGAGCTCTACTCGAAGTAGTAGAGCCGAGCACCCAAACCACACAACCAAGAGGAAGCAATGACCACCCTGTCCGAGTTCCAGATCCCGAAGATCGCAAGCGAGAACGTCGACGAGACGACGGGAACGTTCGTCATCGAGCCCCTCGACAAGGGCTTCGGCTACACGTTCGGCAACAGCCTCCGTCGCGTCCTGCTCTCCTCGCTCGGCGGCGCGGCGATCAAGAGCGTTCGCATCGAGGGCGTCGCCCATGAGTTCTCGACGATTCCGGGCGTCAAGGAGGACGTCACCGACATCGTCCTCAACCTCAAGGACGTCGTCGTGCGCATGCACACCGACGCCGACGAGGTCGAGGCGCCGCTCGTCGCCACCGGCCCGGGCGAGGTGAAGGCGAAGGACATCGACCTCCCGGCCGGGGTCGAGATCCTCAACCCCGAGGCGCCGATCGCGACGCTCGAGAAGCGGACCAAGCTCGAGGTCTACCTGACGATCGGGCGCGGTCGCGGCTACTCGCCCGCCGAGGACAACAAGTCCGAGGATCAGCCGATCGGCGTGATCCCGATCGACTCGATCTTCTCGCCGATCCGGCGGGCGGCTTACTCGGTCGATCTGGCGCGCGTTGGACAGCGGACCGACTTCGACAAGCTCACCCTCGACATCGAGACCGACGGCTCGATCGAGCCGCCGGCGGCGCTGCGTGAGGCGGCCGAGATCCTGATCAAGAGCCTCGCGATCTTCACCGACGCCGACCGGGTCGAGGAGCTGACGAGCCGCGACGGCGCCGGCGCGGCCGAGGCCGCGTTCCCGCCGCTCGGAGCGAGCGACGGCGACGACCGCCTGATCGAGGAGCTCGACATCGGCGTCCGCGCCTACAACTGCCTGAAGCGCGCCGGTATCCAGACGATCGGCGACCTCGTCACCCGGTCGAAGTCGGAGCTGAACGCGATCCCGAACTTCGGGCAGCGGTCGACCGAAGAGGTGATCGACTCGCTGGCCCAGATCGGACTGTCGCTGCGCCCGGAGTAGGCAGGCGATGCGGCACGCGAAGACCCGCCACAAGCTCAGCCGCGACTCCGCCCATCGGCGGGCGCTGCTTCGCAACCTCTCGCGTGACCTGATCGAGCACGAGCGGATCAAGACCTCGCAGGCGAAGGCCAAGGCGGTGAAGCCCGAGGTCGAGAAGCTGATCACGCTCGCCAAGCGCGGCGACCTCCACGCCCGACGGCGCGCGCTCTCCGAGCTCGGCCACGACCGCTTCCTCGTCCACAAGCTGTTCGAGGAGGTCGCCCCCCGCTACGCCGAGCGACCGGGCGGATACACCCGCATCGTCAAGCTCGGACCGCGGCGCTCGGACTCGACCGAGATGGTCTTCCTCGAACTGGTCTAGATGATCAATTCCACGGCCGCGTGTACGCGGGGGCGCGCGGGAGCGAGCTGGGCGGGTGAAGCAGGGCGAAGCCAATACCTGGTGGTATTGGCGAGCCCGATCCAGCGACGCTATCCGCGCGTCATCCGCGTGCCCGGGGTCGTGGAATTGCTCATCTAGGACCCGGTCGGGCGCCCCATGGGCGTCATTCGCCTCACCATCGCTTACGACGGCGCGCCGTTCGCCGGCTGGGCGGCGCAGCCGGGGATGCGGACGATCCAGGGCGAGCTCGAGGCGGCGCTCGAACGGATCCTCGGCGAGCGTGTTGCGCTCAGTGTCGCCGGGCGCACCGACGCCGGCGTCCACGCCTGGGGTCAGGTTGCGAGCTTCGCGATCGAGCGGGACCCGCCCGCCGGCCTCACTCGCTCGCTGAACGCAGTGCTCCCGCCGGAGATCGCCGTGCTGGAGGCGGCGTCCGCCCCCGACGGCTTCGATGCCCGCCGAGACGCCCGTGCGCGCACCTACTGCTACTGGGTGATCGCGGCGCCGGTGCTGAGCCCGTTCGAGCGCGGCCGGGCGCTGTGGTGGCCGCACCGCCTCGATCTCCGGGCCCTCGACAGCTGCGCGGCGCTCCTCCCCGGGGACCACGACTTCACCGCGTTCACCCCGACCGACACCGAGCACGTCCGCTTCGAGCGGCGGATCCTGGGCTGCGAGTGGCGCCGCTTTCCGCTCGGCGACTCGCGCCCGGGCGAGCTCCTCGAGCTCTGGATCGAGGCGGACGCCTTCATGCGGCACATGGTCCGGGTCCTGGTGGGGACGATGCTCGAGGTCGGCGGTGGGCGGCGCTCGATCGAGGACTTCGCCGCGCTCCTCGGCGGCGCCCCGCGCGCGCGGGCCGGCGAGACCGCGGCGGCGCACGGCCTCTACCTCGCCCGCATCGCCTACTAGCCGGAGACCGGCGCGGCGGCTAGCCGAGCTCGGCCTCGCTCAGGCTCGCCGCGCGCCCCGGCAGGTACATCGCCGATCCGGTCGCGATCGCGACCGGCTTGCCGTCGGCGTTGGCGACCGTGGCGCGGCCGATCGCGATCGTCCTGCCGCGGTGGACCACCGCCGCCCGCGCCTCGAGCTCGCTGCCGTCGGCGATCACCGGCCGCAGGTAGTTCACCTTGAGGTCGAGCCCGGCGATCGCGGTGCCGGCCGGCGCCGTGGTCAGCACCGCGTTCATCATCGCCGCGTCGGCGAGCATCGCGGTGACGCCGCCCTGGACGGTTCGTGCCGGGGTCGTCAGCCAGCGCGTCAGCGGCAGCCGCATCATCGCCTCGCCGTCGCCGATGTCCGTCAGCGCGCAGCCGGTGAGCCGCGAGATCGGCGGATGGCCGAACTCCCCATCGACGATCCGCTCGAGCAGCTCCGCCCCGCTCAGCGAGCCCCAGGCCGACTGCGGCACCACCTCGCCGCGCGGCTCGCGCCGGTAGGGATCGGGCGGATCCTCGGGACCGATCGCGAGCGGGGGCGGATCGACGATCTGCGGCCGGCCATCGAGCGGAGGCAGGATCGAGAGCCGCGAGCTCCCGTGGGCGATGAGCCGCTCGCTCTCGGCCTCGAGCAGGAACGCCTCGGCCAGTCCCACCGAGCGCCCGGCGTGGATCGTCTGCCCGGAGGCGACGATCGTCCCGCCCGGACGCGCGGGCCGAAGAAAGCTCATCGAGAGCTCGGCGGTGGTGTAGGGCACCCGCGCCGGCATCTCGGTCTCGATCGCGCACCCGAAGGCGATGTCCGCGACGATCGCCAGCACCCCGCCGCCGATCACCCCGGCGGAGTTGGCGAGCCAGCCGCTGGCCGGCATCTCGGCGTCCGCGGTTCCCGCGCCGAAGCGCACCGGCCGGGCCCCGGTCAGGTGAGAGAGCGGCGGAAACGGCCCGTCGATGCGCCGGAACGCCTCGAGCCGCTCGCGGCCGGGCAGCTCGAGCGCGGCGGGATCGGGATAGCCGCCGCGGACCGCCTCGGCCCAGACCTCGCCCGCCTCGGCCGCCTGCTTCGCCGGCATCGGCCCCGCGCCGCTCAGCCGCCGCCGTAGGCGACGATGAGGTCGGTCGCGATGCCGACGAAGAAGCCCACCGCGAGGAGCCAGAGGCCGAGCTCGCGATAGCCGAAGCGCCGCATCGCGTTCCAGACCTCGCCGATGACGTACAGGATCGCCCCGCCCGAGACCGCGTAGAAGAGAAGCTCGAGGGTCGCCGAGTTGACGCTGTAGCCGACCATCGAGCCGAGAAAGGTCGGCCCGCCGCCGACGAACCCGGCGGCGATCACCCAGCCCCACGAGGGCTGGACGCTCCCGAGCGGACCGACGATCCCGAACCCCTCGGTCGCGTTGTGGAGCGCGAAGCCGACGATCAGCACCGTCGCGAGGCTGATCTCGCCGGTCGACGCCGAGACGCCAATCGCCAGGCCCTCGGCGAAGTTGTGGAGGCCGATCGCGGCGGCGATCGTCATTCCCGTCCGCAGCGCGCGGGCGTGCGCGTGCGCCGCCGCCTGTTCCTCGAGCGCGCGGGCGTCCTCGGCCGTGATCTCCGAGGATGCGCCCCCGATCGGCGGTGGTGGCGGCGGTCGCAGCCGCGCCTCGGCGACCGCGAGCCCGGCGCTGCCGGCGGCGAAGCCGACGCCGAGGAGGGCTGCCAGCCAGACGGCGTGGCCGAAGCTGTGGGTGCCGTCCTTGTAGGCGTTGACGGCGTCCTCGACGATCTCGAAGCCGTGCGACATCACGTCGACGAACAGGAACGCCAGCACGCCAACCGCGAACATCGCGAGGCAGACCCGGGCCCGCGTCCCGAGCAGGCGGAGGCGCGCGAACGGCAGCCCGAGGAAGATCGTCGAGCCCGCCAGGGCGCCCAGCAATACCGTCTCGGCGAACGACATCGGCCCTTGAGTTTAGGCAACCCTAACTCTCGATGCCGCCGATCGCGGGCTGGCTGACGTAGCTGAGGCGGCCGGCGGCGACCGTCGCGAAGCCCGGCAGCTCGTGATCGGCGCGGCGGCCGTCGGGGAGGACGTGGACCACCCGCCAGCCGCGGGCGCTGAGCGCGTCGGCAATCAGGCGCCGGTGGCAGCGGCGCCAGTCGCCCTCGGCGCACATGAACGCGGTCCGCCTCTCGCCCGCCAGCGCCTCGAGGCGGGCGAGGCCGCGGGCGAACTCGGCGCCCTGCATGTGGTCGGCGTAGCCGCGGAAGGCACCGACCCGCCAGGCGTCATTCGGCGAGTCCGGCCGCGCCCGGCGGCGGCCCCCGAGCTCCTCGCCGAGCCACTCGTAGGCGATCCCCGCCCGGCCGAGCGTGGCGTCGAGCGCCTCGCGGGCGAACTGTGGATGGCGGCGGGACCCGGGAAAGCGGCGAACGTCGGCGATCATCTCGACCCCGGCGCCCTCCAGCAGCGCCGCGAAGCGCTCGATCGGGTGGGTCGAGTGGCCGACGGTGAGGATCTCGCGCGCCGCGGTCAGGGGACGATTCTGGCGCACGACAGCTTCCTAGAATCGATTGCCGTGAGGGTCCTGATCACCAACGACGACGGCATCCGCGCCGGCGGCCTCCAGGCGCTGCGCCTGGCGCTCGCCGCGCTCGACGGGATCGAGGTCTCGGTGATCGCCCCCGACTCCAATCGCAGCGCGACCGCCCGCTCGATCACCACCCGGACGCCGATCTGGGTCGAGGAGGTCGTCTTCGACGACGGCTTCGTCGGCTACGCGACCGACGGCACCCCGGTCGACTGCGTGCGCTTCGCCGACCTCGGCCTCGTCGGCGAGCGCCCCGACCTGATCGTGTCAGGGATCAACCACGGCTCGAACCTCGGCGACGACATCACCTACTCGGGGACGGTCGCCGCGGCGCTCGAGGGGATCGTCCTCGGGATCCCGGCGGTCGCGGTCTCCCAGCAGTCCGCGGCGCGCGAGATGGACTTCCGGCTCGGGCGCAGCTTCGACTTCGACCTCTCGGCGGGTCTCACCGCCCGCCTGGTCCGCGCCCTCGCCGACGAGCCGCTGCCGCCGGAAACCCTGCTCAACGTCAACTGCCCCGCCGGCGAGCCGACCGGAGTCGAGGTCACGGGCCTCGGCAAGCGGGTCTACGAGGACGAGCTCAAGCTGGTCGAGGAAGACGGCGCCGGGCGCCGGCGCTACCAGATCTACGGGTTCGAGCCGACCTTCGAGGACGAGCCGGGCACCGACCTCTCGGCGATCGCCAGCCGCCGGGTCTCGGTCACCCCGGTCCACTTCGACCTCACCGACCGGCGGGTGCTCGATCGGCTTCGCGAGGCGAATCTCGAGGCGACGCTCGCCGAGGCGCTGGCACCGGCGAGGCCCCTCGAGGCGGGCAGCGGCGCTTGAGCACGGCACAGAACACGAAGGAGGCGACCCGGATCGCCGAGCTGCGGCGCGAGATCGCCCACCACGATCGCCGCTACTACGAGCTCGACGACCCGGAGATCGGCGACGACGCCTACGACGCGCTGCTCCGCGAGCTGCGCGAGCTCGAGGAGGCGAATCCCGACCTCATCACCCCCGACTCGCCGACGCAGCGCGTCGCCGGCCGTCCGCTCGACCGCTTCGAGCAGGTCCGCCACGCCGAGCCGATGCTCTCGCTGGCGAACGCCCGCGGCGGCGAGGAGTTCCGGGCCTGGGAGACGCGCCTCCACAACCGCCTGCGCTCGCTCGACATCGAACCAGAGGAGCTTCGGTTCGTGTCCGAGCCGAAGATCGACGGGCTGGCGATCTCGCTCACCTACCGCGACGGCGCCTTCGTCCGCGGCGCGACCCGGGGTGACGGGGTGACCGGCGAGGACGTGACGCCGAACCTGAGGACGATCGACGCCATTCCTGCCCGCTTCGACGGGGCGAGCCCCCCGGAGCTGGTCGAGGTCCGGGGCGAGGTCTACATGCCGCGCGCCGCGTTCGCCGAGCTCAACGAGCGCCGGGCGGCGGCCGGCGAGGCGACGTTCGCCAACCCCCGCAACTCGGCGGCCGGCGCGCTTCGCCAGCTCGACCCGAAGATCACGGCCGAGCGGCCGCTCTCGATCTGGTGCTACGGGGTCGGCGCCGCCCGCGGCCTCGATCTCCGCACCCACGCCGACGAGCTCGACTGGCTCCGCGAGCACGGGTTCAAGGTCAGCGGCGAGACCGCGATGCACGAGAGCGCCGACGAGGTCGTCGCGCGCTGCGAGTGGTGGGAGGAGCGCCGCGAGGAGCTCGACTTCGAGATCGACGGGGTGGTGGTCAAGGTCGACCAGCGGGCGCTGTGGCGCGAGCTCGGGGTCACCGGGCGCGAGCCGCGCTGGGCGGTGGCCTGGAAGTTCCCGCCGATCACGGCCACGACCAAGCTCAACAAGATCACCTGGAACGTGGGGCGGACCGGGCGGTTGCTGCCGTTCGCTGAGCTCGAGCCGGTTGGGGTCGGTGGGGTCACCGTCTCGACGGCCACCCTCCACAACGAGGAGGACCTGGCCCGCAAGGACGTCCGCGAGGGCGACGAGGTCGTCGTCACCAGGGCCGGCGACGTGATCCCGCAGGTGATCTCACCGCTGATCCAGCGCCGCGAGGGCCGCCGGCTACGGCGGGCGCGGCCGCCGAAGAAGTGCCCGATCTGCGGCACCCCGACCGTCAAGCCGCCGGACTCGGTGTGGACGATCTGCCCCAATCGGCGCGGCTGCCCGGGCCAGACGTTCCAGCTCGTCAAGCACTTTCGCGGCGCGATGGACATCGAGGGCCTGGGAGAGAAGAACGCGATGCGCTTCCTGGAGGAGGGCCTGATCACCGATCCCGCCTCGATCTACGACCTCACCCCCGAGCGCCTGGTCGAGCTCGACCGGTTCGGCGAGCAGTCGGCGCGAAACCTGATCTCCGAGATCGAGCGCTCGACGCAGCGCCCGTTCGGGATCGTCCTCTACGCACTCGGGCTGCCCGGGATCGGCTACGTGAACGCCCAGGCGCTCGCCGAGCACTTCGGCTCGATCGACGCCCTGCTCGCCGCCGACGTCGCCGAGGTCGAGCAGGTTGAGGGGATCGGGCCGGTGCTCGCCGAGCAGGTCAAGGAGGAGCTTGCCGACGAGGCCGTGCTGGAGCTGATCCAGCGCCTCCGGGAACGCGGGCTGCGCTTCGAGCTGGCCGCCTCCGAGCGGCGGGCCGAGGGCGGCCCGCTCGAGGGCAAGACCTTCGTCCTCACCGGCACCCTGCCGACCCTGACGCGCGAGGAGGCGAGCGCGTTGATCAAGCGCGCCGGCGCCAAGGTGACTGGCTCCGTCTCCCGCAACACCGACTACGTCGTCGCCGGTGACTCACCGGGCTCGAAGCTGGCCAAGGCGGAGGAGCTGGGGGTGGAGGTCGTCGACGAACACGCACTCCAGAAGCTCGTGGGGAGGGGCTGAGCCGGCGCTAAGGCTCGGGTTCGTGCAGTTAGCCGCCATATAGGCGGTCAAGTGCACGAACCCCCTTCGGGCCCGGCCCCACGTGCTCACGAAGCCTGGCTACGGCTGGTATCGGGATATCAGTGAGGCGATCGCGTCCTGGTGGGCGTGGGC
>JBKPNB010000177.1:0-6840 GCA_046732395.1 Actinomycetota bacterium
CCCCCCGCGAGCGCGGCCGCCGCTCGGAGACGCTCGCCCGGGTGCTCTGGATTGTCCCCTGGATCGTCTTCGTCGTCGCCATCATCGCCTTCGGCGGTCTGCTGTTCGCGGCGGCGATGGCGTTCTTCGCCTGCATCGGCCTGGCCGAGCTCTTCCGGATGGCGAGCGACGCCCATCCGTTCCGCCTCGCGGCGTTCGCGACCGCGATCGCGCTCGTCGCCGCCGCCTACTACGGCACCCAGTACCAGATGGTCCTGATCCTGGCCGCGTCGTTTCCGGCGATGTTCATCGGCGCCGCCGCCCGCCGCGACCGCGAGGCGGTGACCACCTCGCTCGCGTTCACCACCCTCGGGATCATGTGGATCGCGATCCCGTTCGCCCATGCGGTTCTCCTGCGGGAGCTCCCGGCGCACGGCGGGGCGCTGCTGATCGACGTCCTCGTCGGGACCTTCTTCACCGACACCTGCGCCTACTTCGGCGGTCGCCTGTTCGGGCGGACGCCGCTCGCCCCGCGCCTGTCACCGCGGAAGACCGTCGAGGGGCTGGTGATCGGCATCGTCGGCGGAACGATGGCGTTCTGGTTCGCCGGGCTCTACCAGGATTGGCTGTCGGGCATCGACGCCCTGGTGATCGGGTTCTGCGTCGCGATCGCGGCCCCGGTCGGCGACCTCTTCGAGTCGATGGTCAAGCGCGACCTGGGCGTCAAGGACACCGGTCGGATCTTCGGCCCCCACGGAGGCCTCCTCGACCGCCTCGACGCGGTCATGTTCACGATCGTCGTCGGCTACTACCTGGCCCAGGCGTTCGTCTACTAGCGCTTCGTCAGCGACCGATTCGCTCGTAGACGCTGACGTGGCGCCAGCTCGTGGCGGTGTACGGCTCGCCGTTCCAGCCTCCCCACCGATCGCGCAGTCGCAGCCCGGCGATTCGAGCCATGAGGTCGAACTCGGGCGGATGGGCCAGTCGCAGGCTGATCGGGCTCAGGGTGATGCCGTCCGAGGCGATGCGGACGTGGTTCTCGTCGAGGATCTGGCTCACGGGGTCGTAGCGACAGACATCGAGCGCCACGTGGTCGACGCCCACCTGCTCGGCGTCGACGAACTGGTGCCCGGGGCGTGACGGCGCCGTAGGCACAAGGCACTCGATGACGAACGCGCCGTCGTCAGCCAGGTGGCGGGCGGCGTTCTCGAAGCAGCGAACCTGGTCGTCCTGGGTGAGCAGGTTGCCGATCGTGTTGTAGATGAGATAAACGAGCCGGTACGTGCGTCCGGTCCTCACGCGTGACATGTCGCCGATCGTCACCCCGACCTTGCGTCCGTCGGGCTTCTCGCGCATCCGATCAACCATGTGCCGGGATAGCTCGATGCCATCTACGCGCACGCCGGCTCGCATCAGCGGCAAGGCGATGCGGCCCGTGCCGACTGCAAACTCGAGTGCGTCTCCCGAGTCGGCCAGGTGAGCGAGGAACGCAACCGTCTCCTCTTCGTCCCCTCGAGTGTCGACGGCGTCGTAGCGCTTCGACGCCTCATATCCGAAGCTCGCCTTGGGATCGAACCCTTGCATGTCATCTCCTTTCTGAGTTCATCGCCCGTCACGCGCGTCCGAAGGATTTGCAGCGCGGCTCAGCCGGCCAGCGCCCGGCGGACGAACTCGAGGTCGGCGCGAAGCGCCGCGAGCTTGCGCGGGGTCTCGACCACCACCGGCGCGTCGGCGGCGCGGATCATCGCCTCCAGGTCGGCGACGGGGATCCGGCCGGCGCCGAGGTTCGCGTGGCGGTCGGCGCCGGTGCCGGGCGGGTCGCGCGAGTCGTTGGCGTGAAGGAGGTCGATGGTGCCGACGATCTCGCGCGCCCGCTCGACCGCCCCACCGAGATCCTCGCCGGCGGCGTGGGCGTGGCAGGTGTCGAAGCAGAACCCGAGCGGGACGTCGAAGTCACCGGCACCGATCGCGTCCCAGAGCCGCGCCAGGGCGTCGAAGCGGCGGGCGACCGCATTATCGCCGCCGGCGGTGTTCTCGATCAGGACGGTGACGTCGGTCTCGAGCATCTGGAGGCTGCGCGGCCAGCGCCCGATGCCCTTCTCGATCCCGTCCTCGGCGTGGCCGGCATGGACGATCACGGCTTCGGCCCCGATCTCGGACGCCGCGTCGCAGGTCTGCTGGAGGATCTTCCGCGACCCGTAGCGGACGTTGTTGCGGGGCGAGCAGACGTTGATCAGGTACGAGGCGTGGACGTAGAGCCCGATCGGCGAGTCGCGCAGCTCGGCCGCGTCATCGCGCGGCTTCGGCTTCTCCCAGCCCTGGGGCTTGGTGACGAAGAACTGCACGCAGTCGGCGCCGAGCTTCCTCGCCGCCGCGAGCGGGCGCTCGGCGTCGATGTGCGCCCCGACCGGGAGCTTTCGTCGCCTGGTCATCGTTGACCGCAGCTTATGGAGCCGTCCCTACACTCATCCTGGTGGCGCGGAAGGTCCTCATCCTGGGCTCGACCGGGTCGATCGGCGAGCAGGCGCTCGACGTCATCGCCCGTTCCGACGAGCTTGAGGTCGCCGGCCTCGCCGCCGCCGGGAGCTGGGAGCGGCTCGTCGCGCAGGCTCGCGAGCACCGGGTCGGCCTCGTCGCGCTGAGCGGCGAGGAGGCCGCCGGGCGGGCCGAGCGCGCCGCGGACGGCATCCGCGTCCTGTCCGGGGCCGAGGGCGTCCGCGAGCTCGTCCGCTCCGTGGCCGCCGACGTCGTCCTCAACGCGATCGTCGGCACCGCCGGCCTCGGTCCGACGATTGTCGCCCTCAGCGAGGGGATCGACCTGGCCCTCGCCAACAAGGAGAGCCTGGTGGTCGGCGGGGAGCTGGTGACCGCGCTCGCTGAGGCGACCGGGGCGCGAATTCTCCCGGTCGACTCCGAGCACTCCGCGCTCTACCAGCTCGTCGCCGCGGCCGAGGCCGGCTCCGTCGACCGCCTGGTGCTGACCGCCTCCGGGGGCCCGTTCCGCGGGCGAGGAGACCTCGCCGGAGTCACCCCCGCCGACGCCCTCGCCCACCCGACCTGGTCGATGGGGGGGAGGATCACGATCGACTCGGCGACGCTGATGAACAAGGGCTTCGAGGTGATCGAGGCCCATCACCTGTTCGGTGTTCCCTACCGGGCGATCGACGTCGTCGTCCACCCGCAGTCGATCGTCCACGGATTGGTCCAGCTCGCCGACGGCTCCTCGCTTGCCCACCTCGGGCACCCGGACATGCGAGTGCCGATCTCCTACGCGCTGCACCGGCCGCACCGGGTCGACGTCCCGGTCGCCCCGCTCGACCTTGCCGCGGTCTCCGAGCTCACCTTCGAGGCTCCCGACCTCGACGCGTTCCCCTGCCTGCGGCTGGCCCGCGAGGCCGGCGAGGCCGGGGGCACCGCCCCGTGCGTGCTGAACGCCGCCGACGAGGTGGCGGTCGCCGCCTTCCTCGAGGAGCGGATCCCGTTCACGGCGATCGCCGCGGTCGTCGCCGAGACGCTCGACGCCGTGCCTGCAACGGCGCCCACCCACTTCGACGACCTCTACGCCGCCGACGCCGAGGCCCGCGAGCGTGCGGGCGAGCTCTGCCTGGAGGCGGTTGGGCGGTGACTCCTCCCACGACAGCACGCCTCACCCGGCTGCAAACCGTCGCCAGCCGGCGTCATCGCTCGCTCGCGTGCTTTTCAAGCACGCCACGCTCGCTCCTTCCTTGGCTGGCTCGGTTTTCACCGGCTGAGTCGCACTGCCGCGGAAGGAGGCACCGCCCATGATCAACTGGGTCCTCGTCATCGCCGGCTTCGCGGCGCTGATCGTGCTCCACGAGCTCGGCCACTTCATGGCCGCGAAGGCGACCGGGATGCGCGTCGAGCGCTTCTTCCTCTTCTTCCCGCCGAAGCTGGTCAGCGTCCGCCGGGGGGAGACCGAGTACGGCATCGGCTGGATCCCGCTCGGGGGCTTCGTGAAGATCACCGGGATGAACCCCGAGGAGGACCTGCCGCCGGAGGTCGCGGCCCGCGGCTATTACAGGCAGCCGGTCTGGAAGCGGATCGTCGTCATCTCCGCCGGCCCGGCGATGAACGTCCTCGTCGCGTTCGTGATCCTGTTCGCGCTCGGGCTCAGCTCCCAGGAGGTCACCCATCGGGTCGGATCGACGACGGCCGGGTCGCCCGCGGCGGCCAAGCTCAGCCCCGGGGACCGGATCGTCTCCGTCGACGGCGTCTCCGGCGGCTTCGACAAGATCCGCCGGCAGATCGCGAGCCACCACTGCGCCGGCAAGCCCAGCGACGGCTGCCGGGCGACGACCGCGGCGGTCGTCAAGGTGATCCGCGACGGGCGGCCGGTCACGGTCCGCATCCATCCCGAGTATGAGACCGCGGGCGGGCTCGATCGGAACATTCTCGGGATCAACTACGCGATCGACTCGGTCGGCGTCTCTGCGGGCAACGCGGCGAACACCGCGACGAGCGAGATGTGGCGAGTGACGAGCGGGACCGTGACCGCCTTCAGCCGCATCTTCCAGGCCGAGGAGCGAAAGAAGCTCCACGGCGTGGTCGGGATCAGCGCCGTCGCCGATCAGGCGGTGAGCTTCGGCGCCCGGCCCGCGCTCGGCCTGCTGGCGATCATCAGTCTCTCGCTGGCGATCGTCAACCTGTTCCCGTTCCTGCCGCTCGACGGCGGCCACATCTTCTGGAGCCTGGTCGAGAAGCTCCGCGGACGCCCGGTCCCGTTCAGGGTCATCGAACGCGCCAGCGCGGTCGGGTTCGTGCTGGTGATGTTCCTGTTCGCGATCGGCCTCTCGAACGACATCGGCAAGCTCACCGGGAACGGGTTCCAACTTCGTTAGCCGCCCGGATAGGGTTCGCCGCAGCCCCGCCGACCTCGCCGCGGTGGCGCTCGGCGCGGTCCCGTTTTCGATCTACCAGACCTCGTCTGTGGAGCAGATCTCCTGAGGCGAAAGAGCGGATGGCGCGGGTCGAGCAGATCAAGCGGTTCCGGGTCCTCCCGGTCGACTGGCACCCCCGCGGCGACGAGCTGACGCCGACGATGAAGCTGAAGCGGAGGCCGATCGCCGAGAAGTACGAGGAGGAGATCGAGGCGCTCTACGAGCGCTGAGCAGCGAGCGATTCGACCTCATCCAGGCCGAACTCGCCGTAGTCGGAGCCGAGGCCGCCGGCGACGAGCCCCGCGCTCGCGCACCCCAGGCTCGCGGCGGCCCGGACGTCGCGGCCGAGCGCGAGCCCACGCAGGAAGCCGGCGGAGAACGCGTCGCCGCAGCCGGTGGTGTCGACGACCTCGACCGCGAACGCCGGCACCCGGGCCTCGACGCCGTCGCCGACGACCAGCGCTCCGTCGGCGCCGCAGGTGGCGGCGACGCAGCCGGCCCCGCGCTCGAGGAGAGCCCGACAGCCACCCACCAGCTCGCCGGCGCCGGTGAAACCGAGCACCTGCTCCTCGTTCGGCAGGAAGTAGTCGAGGTGGGGGAGGGCGTCGGCGATCCACTCGAGGACGCCGATCTCGCCGGGGGCGAGGACGTCGGCCGAGGTGACGACGCCGCGCTCGCGGGCGGACGAGAGAATCCGCGCGGCCGCCTCGCCTCCCATGAACTCGGGGCCGCCGAGGTGAAGGTGCGTCGCGCCGGCGAGCGCGTCGCGGTCGACGTCGTCGGGGCCGTAGGTGGCGTTCGCGCCGACCACGTGGAACGCCGGGCGCTCGCCGCTCGGGCGGATCGGCAGCACGCTGGCCGAGGTCTGGACACCTCCGCGACGGGCGAGCAGCGCGGTGTCGACGCCGCGCGCCTCGAGCAGGGAGACCAGCATCTCGCCGATCGCATCGGCCCCGATCGCCCCGGCCGAGCGGACCTCGGCGCCGAGCTTCGCGAGGGTGATCGCGGTGCCGCCGGCGGATCCGGCGGCGGTGATCTTGATCTCGTCGACGAGCTGGCCGCCCTGGCCCTCGGGGATCGCCTCCACCGGACGGACGAGGACGTCGAGGACGTGGACGCCCATGCAGATCGCGCGCATCGAATCAATCACTGCCCGCGGCCTCCTCCGCTTCGCGTCCGGGGGCGGCGGGGTTCGCCATGGGACGCGCGGGCTTCGGCGCCCCGTAGCCGCACTCGAGCGCCGCCCGCACCACGTCGGCCCGGGCCTCCTCGTCGAGGGTGCGGGGGGTGCCGAGGGCGGCGGCGCGCCAGTAGAGCTCGCACGCCCACTCGAGCAGGATCGAGGCCTCGACCGCCGCCGGAGCGTCGCCGGCATAGGTCAGGGCGCCGTGGTTCGCCATCAGCGCGGCGGTCCGGCCCTCGAGCGCGTCGAGGGTCGCGGCAGCGAGCTCCGGTGTACCGAAGGTGGCATACGGGGCTACCCGGACCGAGCCCCCGAGCACGAGCATCTGGTAGTGGATGCAGGGAAGCTCGTCGAGGACGCAGGAGAGCGCGGTGGCCAGCGGCGCGTGAGTGTGGACCACGGCGCCGGCGTCGTAGCGGCCGTAGACGCCGAGGTGCAGGCCGATCTCCGAGGTCGGCTCGAGCTCGCCCCAGACGAGCGCGCCGTCGAGGTCGACCACGCTGACCTGCTCGGGCTCGAGCTCGGCGAGCCGGGCGCCCGTGGGGGTGATCGCGACCCGATCCCCGCCGCGTGCGCTCACGTTTCCCGCGGTCCCGACGACGAGCCCGGCGTCGGCGAGCCGCCGCGCGGCGCTCGCCACCGCCTCCCGCTCGGCCTCCAGCATCGGCGCGCAGCCTACCGGCGCGACCGCGGCTGCCCGGAGCGGCGATACTGCCGCGCCTATGGCGGACCGGAGCTCCGAGCCGAGGATCACCCGCCGGCGCCTGATCGGGACCGGCG
>JBKPNB010000178.1:0-7368 GCA_046732395.1 Actinomycetota bacterium
GGAGAGGACCGAGGCCGCGGCGCCGGCCGAGGCGCAGGACGGCGAGCCCGCCGCACCGTCGCCCCCCGATGCCGCCGAGGCCGAGCCGGGCGAGGGCGCCGGCGAGCAGACCTAGCGGCGACTCGCGCGACGGCCAAACCCGCAGCTTGCGGCTTCGGGACCCGGCCGGGGGGAGAGAATGCGCCGCCTCGCTGCTTAGACTCCTCGACGGATCAATCGAGACGAGGAAGGGCCGACCAAGTGGCAGCCACCAACATCAATATCGCAGTGATCACGGGCAACCTCACCAGGGACCCGGAGCTGCGCAGCCTTCCGAGCGGGACCCCGGTCTGCGACCTGCGGGTCGCCGTCAACAGTCGCCGCAAGGACCAGAGCGGGGAGTGGGTCGACAAGCCGAACTACTTCGACGTCACCGTCTTCGGACCGCAGGGCGAGAACTGCGCCACCTACCTGAGCAAGGGGCGGCCGGTCGCGGTCGAGGGCCGGCTCGACTGGCGCGAGTGGGAGGGCCAGGACGGGAACAAGCGCCAGGCGGTGAAGATCGTCGCCAACTCGGTCCAGTTCCTCGGCAGCCGCGGCGACGCTCCGGCCCAGAACGGCTTCGCGGCCCAGTCGGACGTCCCCGCCGATACCTCCGACTTCGCCGACGCGCAGCCGGCCGCCGTCTCCTCATCGGACGACGACATCCCGTTCTAGACGAGCCGACGACCGGGCGCGCTCGAGCCCTCCACGGCGGCCGCCGTGGAGGGCTCTTCCGTCATTTGCCCTCGGGCGGCGCGCTCGGATCGAGATAGGTCGCCGACGACGGCTTCGGCGCGCTCCGCGCCGTCGCCCCCGCGCCGACGATCGCCACCACCACGACCTACGATCGCCCCTGCACGAGCTCGCGTCATCCCTTCCTCCTCTCGAACGCTTCGCGGCCCTGCACCGCTATCGGGCTATCATGGCCGACCGCGCCGCCCGCGGGCGGCGTGGTCGCGTAATGACATCGAAGGAGAACAGGTGATGGCGCCGCGCGAGCGCAGCGGGCAGCCGCGACGGCGGCGCGGGCCCTCCGATCGGATGCGGCCGCGCAAGTACACGCGGATCAACGTCGACGAGATCGACTACAAGGACCTCACCGTGCTGCGCCGGTTCATCTCCGATCGCGGCAAGGTCCGCTCCCGGCGCGTGACCGGCCTTTCGCGCGAACACCAGCGCCAGCTCGCGCTCGCGGTCAAGCGGGCGCGGGAGATCGCCCTTCTCCCCTACGTCGGGGAGAGGTAATGGCCCAGGCGATCCTCCTCAAGGACGTCGAGGACCTCGGCGCGGCCGGCGAGGCGATCGACGTCTCGCCCGGCTACCTGCGCAATTACCTGCTCCCCCGCAAGCTCGCCCAGCCGGCCACCAAGGGCGCCCTGGAGGAGGCGGAGCGCCGGCGCGAGGCGGCCGAGCGCGCCGCGGCCGAGGCGGCCGAGCGCGCGGCCGAGACGGCGGCGCTGCTGTCGAAGACCGTGCTGACGATCCAGCACCGCGCCGGCGAGGACGGCAAGCTGTTCGGCTCGGTGACCGCGAAGGAGATCGCCGACGCGATCGCCGACGCCCGCGGCCTGCGGATCGAGCGCAAGCGGATCAGCCTGCCCGAGCCGATCCGCTCCCTCGGCACCTATATGGTCGAGATCGAGCTTCCGTCCGGGGCCACCGCCCGCGTGAAGACGATCGTCGCCGAGGCGAGCTAGCCGCTGCTCGGCGCGGCGCCTGCGGACCGCCGAACCAGCTTTCCGCAAATCGCGCCATCGCGTCCGCCGCGCGGGCTGCGCCTGTGCTTTGCTCGGCCCCGGGGCCGCGAGGGGCGAGATCCGCCGCCGCGGGCCCTCTAATTGAGGGGCAGATGGCGACGGCTCAAACACCGGTTCCCCCGCAGAACCTCGAGGCCGAGGAGTCGGTGCTGGGCGCGATGATGGTCTCCGAGCGGGCGATCGACCCGGTCATCCTCGAGGTCCGCCTCGCCGACGACGACTTCTACCGCGAGCGCCATCGGATCGTCTACCGGGCGATCAAGTCGCTGTACGAGCGCAGCGAGCCAGTCGACGCGCTGACCGTCACCGAGCACCTGACCCAGACCGGAGAGCTCGCCGAGGCCGGCGGCCGCGACGCAGTCGTCGGGCTCGCGTCGACCACTCCCGCCCCCCTCAACGCCGGCCACTACGCGACGATCGTCAGGCAGAACGCGCTCCTGCGCCGTCTGCTCGAGGCCGCGCGCCGGATCGAGCAGTCGGTCCACGCCCGCGAGGGCGAGCCCCGTGACCTCGTCGAGCGCGCCGAGAGCCTGCTGTTCAAGGTCGCCCACGAGGAGCGCGCCGAGGACTTCCGCGAGCTCGCCGCCATCCTCGAGGCCGAGGTCGACCGCCTCGAGAAGGTCGCGAAGTCCGAGAGCGCGATCACCGGCACGCCGTCCGGGTTCAAGGACCTCGACGGGATCACCGGCGGCTTCCAGCCAGGGAACCTGATCATCATCGCCGCCCGGCCCGGGATGGGCAAGAGCGGCCTCGTCGCCAACATCGCCGAGCACGTCGCGGTCAAGGAGAACCGTGCCGTAGCGTTCTTCTCGCTCGAGATGTCGGAGATGGAGCTCGCCCAGCGCCTGATCGCACGCCGGGCGCGGATCCCGTCCGACAAGCTCCGCAAGGGCAGCGTCGGCGATCGCGAGTGGAGCCGCGTGCTGCGCGCCTGCAACCAGCTCGAGAAGGCGCCGCTGTGGATCGACGAGTCCTCCGACCTCGGCATCCTCGACCTCCGCGGCAAGGCCCGGCGCCTCCACGTCACCGAGCGCGGCCGCGGCATCGGCGGCCTCGGGCTGATCATCGTCGACTACATCCAGCTGATGCGCGCCGAGGACCCGCGGGTGAACCGGGTCGAGCAGGTGGGGCAGATGAGCCGCGGACTGAAGCTTCTGGCGCGCGAGCTCGACGTCCCGGTCGTCGCCCTCTCCCAGCTCTCCCGCGCCCCCGAGCAGCGGACCGGGCGCGACAAGCGGCCGATCCTCTCCGACCTGCGCGAGTCGGGGAACCTCGAGCAGGACGCCGACCTCGTCGCCTTCATCTACCGCGAGGACTACTACCGAAACTGGGACGAGTCGGTCGACGACGCCGAGCGCGAGCGGCTGAAGGGGATCGCCGAGCTGATCGTCCGCAAGAACCGCAACGGCCCCACCGACACCGTCCAGCTCGCGTTCCAGGAGGACTACGCCTCGTTCATGAACCTCGCGCGCTCCGACCGAACCGTCGAGCAGAAGCCGGGCGAGGGCCCGCCGCTGGTCGAGGCCGCCGACGAGTGATCGCCGAGGTCGAATTCCTCCGCCCTCCCTGTCCGGTCGGCGCCTGCGACGGCAGCGGCTGGATCGTCGACTCCGACGAGGTCGCCCACCCCTGCGCCTGCCGTGAGCGCCGTCTGGTTCAGGCTCGGGCCCGCGGCGTCAACCAGACGCTTCCGGCCCGCTATCGCTCGGTCAGCTTCGATGCTCCACCGGTCTCGGAGATGGCGCGCGATCCCCGCTCGAAGACGGTTGTACGGCAGATCCGCTCCTATGTCGAAGACCTCGACGCCAACCTGGCGGCCGGGCGTGGCCTGTGGCTGATGGGAGATGTCGGCACCGGGAAGACGACGCTGGCAATGCTCGTCTCCCGTCATGCCATCGAGGCTGACCGCAGCGTTGCCATCTACTCGCTTCCGCGCCTGCTGGCGCGGATCCGGCGCACCTATGACGCCGACTCCCGCGAGGACTCGTACCTATCGTTCTTCGAACGACTCACCTCGGTCGACCTCCTTCATATCGACGATCTCGGGGCCGAGAAGAGCTCGGACTGGGTCCTGGAGCAGCTCTACGCGATCGTCGACGAGCGCTACGAGTCCCAGCGGGGAATGGTCGTCACCACCAACCTCGAGGTCGACGAGCTCGTCAAGCAGATCGGCGAACGGACCGTCTCCCGCCTGGTCGAGATCTGCGGCGATCCGCTGCCGCTGCGGGGCACGGACCTGCGGTCGGTGTTCAGACCCTGACCGTCTCCGCCCCGAGCTCGTCCGCGATCGCCAGGTCCGGGGAGTAGTCGATCGGGACCACGATCAGCGACGGCACGTGGAGCTCGAGCGCCTCGGCCAAGCGGCGGCCGTAGTCCTCGACCGACTCGCAGCGCCAGGCCGGGAGCCCGAACGACTCGGCGAGACCGACGAAGTCGGGGTTCGTGAAGTCGGTGCCGAAATGGCGGCCGAAGCGCTTCTCCTGCTTCCAGACGATCGACCCGTACTGGCGGTTCTCCCAGATCACGTTGACGAAACCGGTGCCGAGCCGCTTCGCCGTCTCGAGCTCCTGCGCGTTCATCAGAAAGCCGCCGTCGCCGGAGACGGCCACCACCCTGCGGCCGGGGTGTACGAGCTTGGCGGCGATCGCCGCCGGGACCGCGAACCCCATCCCGGCGAGTCCGTTCGCGATCAGCACCGTGTTCGGCTCATGCGCCGGCCACAGCCGGCCGATCCACAGCTTGTGCATGCCGACGTCGGAGACGAGGATGTCCTGGCGGCCGAGCAGCTCGCGGATCTCGAGCAGCCCCCGCGCCGGTCGGATCGGGAACGTGTCGTCGCCGCCGGCGACCTCGAGGCGCCCGATCACCGCCTCGCGCAGGCGCTGCGAGCCGCCGCGCGGGGCGCCGGTCCGGCACTCCTCGGCGAGCCGCAGGAGCGTCGTGTAGAGGTTGCCGACCAGCTCGACGGCGGGGATGAAGTGCTCGTCGGTCTCGGCGGGCATCGAGTCGACGCAGACGATGCGGCGGTCGCAGCCCGGGTTCCAGAGCGACGGCGGATGCTCGACGAGGTCGTAGCCGATCGCGACCACGAGGTCGGCGTCGTCGAAGCCGGCCATCGAGAAGTCGCCGGCCTGGATTCCGACGGCGCCGAGGGCCAGGTCGCTGTCGGAGTCGACGAGGCCCTTGCCCATGAACGTCTCGGCGACCGGGATCCCGCTCGCGCGGGAGAACTCGCGCAGCGCCGGGGCGGCGCCGCCACGGACGACGCCGTTGCCTGCGAGGACGATCGGCCGCTCCGCCTCGTTGATCATCGTCGCCGCCTCGAGCAGGAGGCGCGCGGGCGGCTCGAACGCCGGGACCCCCTGCCGGGGCAGCGGCTCGCTCGGCGCGCCGGGCGGGATCGGCGCCGCCATCACGTCCTCGGGGAGCTCGAGGTGGACGGATCCCGGCTTCTCCGACTCGGCGACCTTGAACGCCTTGCGCACGACCTCGGCGGTGATCGCGGGGTCGCCGAGGCGGGCGTTCCACTTGGTGATCGGCCGCATCAGGCTGAGGACGTCGATGTACTGGTGCGACTCCTTGTGCTGGCGCTCGAGGTCGGCCTGCCCGGTGAGCGCGATCAGCGGCGCCCGATCGAGGAATGCGTCGGCGACCGCGGTGGTCAGGTTCGTCGCCCCGGGGCCGAGGGTCCCGAGGCAGACGCCGGCGCGGCCGGTGAGCCGGCCGTAGACATCCGCGATGTAGGCGCCGCCCTGCTCGTGGCGGACGGGGACGAACTCGATCGAACTGTCGGCGAGGGCCGCGTTGAGGTCGAGCGTCTCCTCGCCCGGGACCCCGAATACGTGGCGCGTGCCCTCGCTCTCGAGGCAGCGGACGAGGAGCTCGGCGGCGGTCGTGGCCATCGCTTTCTAGGCTAGGGGACTGAAATGCCCGGAATCGTCATCGTCGGGACCCAGTGGGGCGACGAGGGGAAGGGAAAGGTCACCGACCTCCTCGCCGAGCGCGCCGACCTCGTCGTGCGCTTTCAGGGCGGCAACAACGCCGGCCACACGATCGTCCGCGACGGCGACGAGTTCAAGCTCCACCTGATCCCCTCCGGGATCCTCTACCCCGACAAGACGTGCGTCATCGGCAACGGGGTGGTGATCGACCCCGAGGTGCTGATCGGCGAGATCGAGGACCTGCGGCGGCGGCGGATCGATACCGGAACGCTGCGGATCTCCGCCAACGCACACCTGATCATGCCCTACCACGTGATCCTCGACCGCGCCGGCGAGGACCGGCTCGGCAAGCTCGAGATCGGGACCACCAAGCGCGGCATCGGTCCCTGCTACGCGGACAAGGCGGCCCGCCTCGGGGTCCGGGTCCAGGACCTGCTCGACCCGAAGATCCTCCGCAAGAAGGTGATGGCGGCGCTGGAGCCGAAGAAGCAGATGCTTCGCCCCTACGCCCGCGACCCCCGCCTCGACCTGCACGCGATCACCGAGGCCTACCTCCGCTACGGGCACCGGCTCGAGCCCTACATCGCCGACACCGCGCGCCTGTGCTGGGAGTCGCTTGACGCCGGACGGACGGTGATCTTCGAGGGTGCCCAGGCGGCGATGCTCGACCTCGACCACGGCACCTATCCGTTCGTCACCTCCTCGAACCCCGTCGCCGGCGCGGCCTGCGTCGGGGCCGGCGTCGGCCCCACCGACATCGACGAGGTGTGGGGGGTGACGAAGGCTTACTCGACGCGCGTCGGAGCCGGCCCGTTCCCGACCGAGCTCGAGGACGAGATCGGGATCCGCCTCCAGGAGCGGGGCGGGGAGATCGGCACCACCACCGGGCGTTCACGGCGCTGCGGCTGGCTCGACCTGGTCGCGCTCCGCTACGCGGCGCGACTCAACCGGCTCTCGGCGCTGGCGATCACGAAGCTCGACGTGCTGGCGGGAATCGACCCGATCCGGGTCGCGGTCCGCTACCGCGGCGCCGAGGGAGCGGTGTTCGACGAGTTCCCCTACCACCAGTCGATCCTCCATACCGCGAGCGCCGAATACGAGGAGCTCCCGGGCTTCGACGCCGACATCGGCGCCTGCCGCAGCGAGGCCGACCTGCCGCCCGCGGCGCGCGCCTACCTGGACCTGATCGCCGAGCACGCCCGCGTCCCGGTCCGCCTCGTCGGCGTCGGCCCCGGCCGCGACCAGGTGATCTGGATCGGCGAGCGCGCCGGCTCGCGGCTCCGGGCCGCCTAGCGCGTTTGGAGGCGGCGAGAGGTGGATCGCGGTCCAGGCCGCCAGACGTGCGCTCGCCCGGAGGGGTCGAGTGCCGGGTTCAGCCCGACACACGTCGAAGCCGATCAGCCGACCGCGCCGCGCCACCTCGACCAGGATCGCGCGCAGCGCGCGGTAGCCGAGCCCGCCCGGCTCCGGCAACGAGTGCCCCGAACGAATCTTCGAGCGGTCGCGGTGAGGCGGCAAGCCTCGGCGCCGCCTTCGGCGCCAACGCCAGCGGGGTTAGCGGTGCGCCGAGTCGGGGAATGCCTATCCCGTCCAGTAGGAGGTGAAGATGAGCGGTGAGGCAGACAAGGCGAAGGGACGCACCAAGGAGG
>JBKPNB010000179.1:0-7992 GCA_046732395.1 Actinomycetota bacterium
CAGCCGGGTTCCACGGGCGGTTGAGGCGGGTTTCGTGCGCACGGACCCCGCGGGCCGCCGCTCGCACCCCGTATGCTTCGCGCATCATGTCCGCCATCGGCGTAGCGGAACTCGCGCGGGACGCCGACGACGCCGACCCAGCGGTAGTCGTGCGGCCGGGCGGTGCGTCCGGTCGCGTCCTCGTCCTCAACGCCAGCTACGAGCCGATCAACGTCTGCACGATGCGGCGGGCGACGGTGCTGGTGCTGAAGTCGCGCGCCGAGGTGATCGAGCAGGGCCACGGAGCGCTGCACTCGGAGCGGGTGGTGTTCGCCCGCCCGTGCGTGATCAGGCTGGTGCGCTACGTGCGCGTGCCGCGCGACGTCCACCGCCGCAAGATCACCCGTAAGGCGGTCCTCGCGCGCGACGCCTGGACCTGCCAGTACTGCGGGCGCCAGGCGCACGCCGGGCTCACCGTCGACCACGTCATCCCCCGCAGCCGCGGCGGCGAGTCGGTGTGGGAGAACATCGTCGCCTCCTGCGGTCCGTGCAACCGCAAGAAGGGCAGCCGGCTCCCGCGCGAGGTCTCGATGCATCCCCGCACGCGGCCCAGCCCGCCCGGGCCGACCGTCTTCATCCGGATCGCGAGCCCGACGGTTCCCGACGCCTGGGAGCCGTACCTGCTGGCCGCCTGAGCCCCGCGGCCGCTCGCCGGCGGAGCTACTCGCCGGCGCCGTCGGCCGAGGCGGCGTCCTGCCCGCCCGGCCCGGCCCCCGGCGGCCCCGCCACCGCAACCGCGGATTCGACGACGAGCGCGACCGCGACCAGGCGGTCGTCGTCGCGGATGTTCATCACCTTGACGCCCTGGGTGGCGCGGCCCATCTGCGAGATCCCGCCGGCCTCGGTGCGCTGGACCATCCCGTTCTGGGAGATGAAGAGCAGGTCCTGGTGCTCGCGGACGATCAGCGCGCCGGCCAGGCCGCCCTTCTTCGCAGTCAGCTTCGCGGTCAGCACGCCCTTGGTGCCGCGTCCCTTGACCGGGTACTCGGAGACCGAGGTCCGCTTGCCGTAGCCGTTCTCGGTGACGACGAAGAGCTCCGACTCGTCGCGGGCGATGTCCATCGTCAACACCCGGTTCGCGGCGCCGCCGACCTTGCCGGCGACGTTCATCCCCCTCACCCCGGAGGTGTCGCGGCCCATCGGGCGCACCGCCTTCTCGGAGAAGCGCGAGGCGTGGCCCGACTTCGAGACCAGCAGCACGTCGTCCTCGCCGGAGGTGAGCCGGACCTGGACCAGCTCGTCGCCGGGGCGGATCTTGATCGCGATGATGCCGTCGGCCTGGATCTTCGTGTTGTAGGTGGTGAACTCGGTCTTCTTGACCAGGCCCTGGGCGGTCGCGAACACCAGGTACCTGTTCTCTCCGTAGTCGCGGGTCGGGATCACCGCCATCACCCGCTCGCCCTCGGTGAGCGGCAGCACGTTGACCAGCGCCCGGCCCTTCGAGGTCCGCGAGCCCTCGGGCAGCTCGTAGACCTTGAGCCGGTAGACCTTGCCGCGGTTGGTGAAGAACAGCAGGTAGTCGTGGGTTGAGCAGATGCGGAGGTGCTCGATGTAGTCGTCCTCCTTGATGTCCATCCCCATCACCCCGACTCCGCCGCGCCGCTGCTGGCGATAGGTGGCGAGCGGCAGCCGCTTCGCGTAGCCGGAGTGGGTGATCGAGATCACCATCTGCTGGTCGGCGATCATGTCCTCGACGTTCATGTCGCCCTCGAAGTGGGCGATCTCGGTCCGCCGCTCGTCGCCGTAGCGGTCGGCGATCTCGTCGATCTCCTCGACGACCAGCGCGTCGATCCGCGCCGGGTCGCCGAGAATCGCCCGCAGCTCGGCGATTCGCCCGACGAGCTCGGCGTGCTCGGCCCGGACCTTGTCCGACTCCAGCGCCGTGAGGCGCTGCAGGCGCATGTCGAGGATCGCCTGGGCCTGGGTGTCGGTGAGCTCGAACCTGGCGATCAGCCCCGCGCGGGCGGCGTCGGGATCGGCCGACCCGCGGATCAGGGCGATCACCTCGTCGAGGTTGTCGAGCGCGATCAGCAGGCCCTCGAGGACATGGGCCCGCGCCTCGGCGCGGCGCAGCACGTGCTGGGTGCGGCGGGTGACGACCTCGCGCTGGTGGCCGACGTAGTGGCCGATCAGCTCCTTCAGGCTCAGCGTCCGCGGGACGCCGTCGACGAGCGCCACCATGTTGACGCCGAACGTGGTCTGCATCGAGGTGTGCTTGTAGAGCTGGTTCAGGACCACCGCCGGTGGGTCGCCGCCGCGCTTGAGCTCGATCACCAGCCTCATCCCCGAGCGGTCGGACTCGTCGCGGAGGTCGGAGATCCCGGTGATCTTCTTCTCGCGGACGAGGTCGGCGATCTTCGTGATCAGCCCGCCGTCCCCGCCCTTCTTGACCATGAACGGGAGCTCGGAGACGACGATCGCGTCCTTGCCGCCGCGGAGCGGCTCGACGTGGGCCCGGGCGCGGACCTTGACCGAGGCCCGTCCGGACGCGTAGGCGTCGCGGATCCCCTCCATGCTCATCAGCCCGCCGCCCGGGAAGTCTGGACCCTTGACGTGCTCCATCAGCCCCGCGAGGTCGATGTCGGGGTTCTCGATGTAGGCCTTGACCGCCCCGATCGTCTCGCGCAGGTTGTGGGGCGGGATGTTGGTCGCCATCCCGACCGCGATCCCCGCCGCGCCGTTGACGAGCAGGTTCGGGAACCGCGCGGGAAGCACGAGCGGCTCCTGCTGGGACTCGTCGTAGTTCGGTCCGAACTCGACCGTCTCCGCGTCGATGTCGCGCAGCATCTCGGTCGCGAGGCGAGCGAGGCGAGCCTCGGTATAGCGCATCGCCGCCGGCGGGTCGTCGTCGATCGAGCCGAAGTTGCCCTGGCCGTCGACGAGCGGGTAGCGGAGCGAGAACTCCTGCGCCATCCGGGCGAGGGTGTCGTAGATCGCGGTGTCGCCGTGGGGGTGGTACTTCCCCATCACCTCGCCGACGATGAACGCGCACTTGCGGTAGGCGCGGTTCGGCTGGAGGCCGAGGTCGTGCATCGCGTAGAGGACCCGGCGGTGGACCGGCTTCAGCCCGTCGCGGGCGTCGGGCAGCGCCCGGCCGACGATCACGCTCATCGCGTAATCGAGGTAGGAGGAGCGCATCTCCTGGGTGAGCTCGCGCTCCTCGATGCGGCCCGTCAGCGCTTCTAGCGCTCCGGATTCCATCAGCGGCTGCCCCCGCGCAGCAAGCAGCAAGCAGCAAGCAGCAACGGCTTCGCGCTCGGCGGCTGCTCGCTGCTGGCTGCTCGCTGCCAGCTAAACATCGAGGAACCGCACTTCCTTCGCGTGCCGCTCGATGAACACCTTCCGCGGCTCCACCTTGTCGCCCATCAGGTCGGTGAACATCCGCTCGGCCAGCGAGGCGTCGTCGATCGTCACCCGCTGGAGGGTGCGGGTCTGCGGATCCATCGTCGTCTCCCGCAGCTGCTCGGCGTTCATCTCCCCGAGCCCCTTGAAGCGCTGCATCTGGACCCCGTGCCGCGCGAGGTCGAGGATCGCGCGCCGGAGCGCAATGAACGACTCGGGCTCGGCTCGCCGCTCGCCGAGAGCCACCGCGAACGGCGGTCGGCCGACCTGCTTCAGGAGATCGCCGTGGACCTCGACCAGGTGGCGGTACTCGCTCGAGCCGAACAGCGCCGAGGTGAGGACGTGGGTGCGGGCGAGGCCGCTCGAACGGTGGACCGCGCGGACCGTGAGCTCCTCGGCCGAGGAGGAGAGGAGCTCGGTCTCGAACGACTCGCCCTCGGGGTCGTCGGCCGCGATCAGCTTCCGTGCGCCTGCGAGCGTCGCAGCGCCCTCGTCGAGGAGCCGCGACTCGGCGAGGAAGGCGACCACCTCGTGGCCGAACTCGGCGCGCAGCGACTCCGACCAACCCTCGTACTCCTTCAGGCGCCGGTTGAAGCGCTGCCAGCGGGCCGCCGTCAGCTTGTGCTTGCGGCCGCCGCCGTCGGTGACCTCGAAGCGCTCGAGCTTGTCGCGGAGCAGCAGCTCCTCGAGCTCGGACTCCTTCTCGACGTAGATCTCCTGCCGGCCGTTACGCAGCTTGTAGAGGGGCGGCGTCGCGATGTAGACGTAGCCGGCCTCGATCAGCTCCGGCATCTCGCGGTAGATGAACGTCAGCGCCAGCGTCCGGATGTGGGCGCCGTCGACATCGGCGTCGGTCATCAGGATCACCTTGTGGTAGCGGGCGTCGGCGAGGTTGAACTCCTCGCGCACCCCGGTCCCCACCGCGGTGATCAGCGCCTGGATCTCCTGGTTCGAGAGGACCTTGTCGATCCGCGCCTTCTCGACGTTGATGATCTTCCCGCGCAGCGGCAGCACCGCCTGGGTGTTGCGGTCGCGCCCCTGCTTCGCCGAGCCGCCCGCGGAGTCGCCCTCGACGATGAAGAGCTCCGCGAGCGAGGGATCGCGGACCGTGCAGTCCGCGAGCTTGCCGGGAAGGGTCGAGTTCTCGAGCGCCGACTTGCGGCGAGTGAGGTCGCGGGCCTTCCGCGCAGCCTGGCGGGCGCGGGCGGCGTCGACCGCCTTGGTGAGGATCCGCCGGGCGTCGGTCGGGGTCTCCTCGAGGAACTCGCCGAGCTTGCGGTTGACCGTCTCCTTGACCAGGCCCTCGACCGGCGGGTTGCCGAGCTTGGTCTTGGTCTGCCCCTCGAACTGGGGGTCGCGGAGCTTCACCGAGATCACCGCGGTCAACCCCTCGCGGACGTCGTCGCCGGTGAGGTTCTCGTCCTTCTCCTTCAGCAGCCCCTTCTGGCGGGCGTAGGCGTTGAGCGTCCGGGTCAGGGCGGAACGGAAGCCCGACAGGTGCGAGCCGCCCTCGTGGGTGTTGATGTTGTTGGCGAAGCTGAAGACCGACTCCTGGTAGGTCGAGTTCCACTGCATCGCGACCTCGACCTGTCCGTCCTCGGTCTCGTTGTCGAAGAAGATCGTCTTCCGGTGCAGGGCGTCCTTGTTCGCGTTCAGGTGGCCGACGAAGTCGACGATCCCGCCCTTGTACTGGAACGTCTCGCGCTGGCCGGCGCCGCGCTCATCGACCAAATCGATGCGGAGGTTGCGGGTCAGGAACGCCGTCTCGCGGAGGCGCTCGGCGAGGGTCGCGTAGTCGAACGCCACCTCCTCGAAGACCTCGTCGTCGGGCAGGAACGTGATCGTGGTCCCGGTCTTCTTCGTCGCCGCCCGGCGCTTCAGCGGGCCCTGCGGTTCGCCGCGCTCGTAGTCCTGGGTCCAGACGTGGCCGTCGCGGCGGACCTCGAGGTGGAGGCGCTCGGCGAGCGCGTTGACGACCGAGACCCCGACGCCGTGGAGGCCGCCGGAGACCTTGTAGCCGCCGCCGTCGCCGAACTTGCCGCCGGCGTGGAGGGTGGTGAGGACGACCTCGGCCGCCGGGCGCTTCTCCTCGGCGTGCTCGTCGACCGGGATCCCGCGCCCGTCATCGTCGACCGTGACGCTGTCGTCGGGGTGAAGGGTGACCTCGATCCGGCTGCAGTAGCCGGCGATCGCCTCGTCGACGGAGTTGTCGACGACCTCGTAGACCAGGTGATGGAGGCCGCGGGGGCCCGTCGAGCCGATGTACATGCCGGGGCGCTTGCGGACCGGCTCGAGGCCCCGCAGGACGGTGATCTCGCCCGAGGTATAGCCGCCGTCGCCCGACGAGGCAGGCGCGCGCCGTTTGCCTCGTCCCTTCGCGGGGGGCTCGGCCCGGCCGGGCGCGCTTCGACCCCTTGCAGCCACTGGTTGCCTCAGTTCCTTCCGGTTCGCATCACGAGAAACCCCGACCCGCCCGACCAGCGACGCAGGCCGCCTGAGACGGTTCGGGGCGTCCGTCCAAGTTCACATAAGGATACCAGGCGGAGCCCCCGGAAAAGCGGGCGAACAGGGAAAAAATACCTGCAAATAAGCAAGAAAGCCGCGCCGAAGGCGATCGCCGAGCCGCTTGACTCCGGAGCCCGATCCTGTTACGGATTACGCACTTGCATCTCACCCAGAGGACCTGACAGCGGGGAGGCGGAGATGAAGCACATCGGCAGCAGGATTCGGGTCCTGGCGGGCACGGCATCAGCGGCCATCGGGCTCGTCGCGGTCGCGGCAGTCACCGCTGGCGCCGCGGGGGCGAATTCGGAGGCCTCGTCGGGGCCGACCGTTGTGCAGGCGAAAGACTTCTCCGTGAGCCCACCGGTGCGCGATCTGCCACCCGCCGCTCCCGCGCACACCGCGACGGTGCTCCCGCGCGTCAACCCACTGGCCGGTGAGCCAGCCCAGGCCCAGAAGGACGTCCGGCACCGCGGCGCCGGGGCCGTCGATCCGCTGGCCGGCACGAGTGCGGCGCCCGGCGACACCCCGGCCCCGAGCCTCGTCTTCAACGGGACCGAGAACCCCTTCGCCTGCGGCGGCTGCAGCCCGCCCGACACGAACGGCGACGTCAGCCCCGACAACTACGTCCAGATCGTCAACGCCACCAAGGTGGCGATCTTCGACAAGTCCGGGACCGCGGTCCAGCCCCCGTTCGACCTCGGCTTCCTCTGGCACGGCGGGCCCTGCGCCCATGAGGACGGCGACCCCGTCGCGCTCTATGACGGCATGGCCAAGCGTTGGGTCCTCACCCAGCTCGCGTTCTCGACGGGGAGAAACGCGCTCTGCATCGCCGTTTCGAAGACGAGCGACCCGACCGGCTCGTACTTCACCTACCGATTCGACACCCCCGACCTCCCCGACTACTTCAAGCTCGGCGTCTGGCCGACCGGCTACTACGCGACCACGAACGAGTCGACCTACGCCGCCTATGCCCTCGACCGGACGAAGATGCTGGCCGGGGACCCGACCGCGACCGCGATCAGGTTCGACGGCGAGACGAATTTCCTGATGCCCGCCAGCGTCGACGGGGACCGGAGCCCAGGCAACAACGGCGGCCTCTTCTACACGTTCAAGGACGACAGCTTCCACGGTGGCGCCGATCGGATCGAGCTGTTCCGGCTCACCCCTGATTTCGCCAACCCGTCCAACAGCACCTTCAGGAAGATCGACAAGTTCCAGATCGCCCCGTACACCTACACGGTCTGCGGGTTCTTCAACTTCGACTGCATCCCGCAGGGAGGCACGACTCAAAAGGTCGACGCGGTCAGCGAGTGGCCGATGTTCCGGTTCCCGTACCGGCGCCTCGGCGGCCATCAGGCGCTGGTCGGAAACTTCACGGTCGGCGGCGGACGGGGCGGCGCCGGGGCGGCGATCCGCTGGTTCGAACTCCGGAAGGGCGGCGGACAGGGACGCTGGAGGCTGTTCCAGGAGGGCACCGTCGACTCGCCCAAGGTCGACCAATGGATGGGGAGCATCAACATCGACCAGTCGGGCGACATCGCGCTCGGCTACTCGGAGTCGAGCAAGACCGCGTTCCCCAGCATCCGCTACGCGACGAGGACCCCGAGCGATCCGCGGGGGACGCTCGAGCCCGAGCAGGTGATGCAGGCCGGCGGGGGCTCGCAGACCGCGTCGGATCGCTGGGGCGACTACAGCGGGATGGCGGTCGACCCCAAGAACGGCTGCGACTTCTGGTACACGACCGAGTACTACCGGCACGACTCCGGCTCGAACTGGAAGACGGCGGTCGGCAGGTTCACCGTCCCGCGCTGCGGCCCGTAGGCGCGGGCCGCCTCAGCCGCCGCCCGGGGGGTCGTGGCGGGCCGCGTCGGCGCTGAACCGCAGGCCCGCGATCGGGCGCTCGAGGCGCTCGTTGAGCCGGTCGAGGAGCTGGGGGGCCATCAGGTCGAGCTCGGCGGCCCAGACCGCCGAGCGGCAGCTGACGCGGACGACCCCGTCGCGCTCGGCGACTGGCTCCGCCTCGGCGGCGATCGCCGGCCCCGCGACCTCCGGCCACGCCCTCTGAACCGCGCCCAGCAGCGTCGCCGGCGCGACGCGGTCGCGGGC
>JBKPNB010000180.1:0-4884 GCA_046732395.1 Actinomycetota bacterium
CAGCAGGACTACTTGCCGTCGATCGTGACGCCGAGCTGGCTCAGCACGGCGCCGATGGGGTTCGCGATCGCGTACTTTCCGCTCGAGTTGCCCGCGAACAGGAGCCCCACCGGGTTGGCGGCGGAGTTATTGGTGACCAGCAGCGAGCCCGAGTCGCCGGCCTTGATGAAGGGCTTTGCGCTCTGCACGACCACCTGGTTGACGAACCGCGCGGTACCGGAGCTGTAACCGATGTTCAGGGTCGCGTTGACGGCGGTCACTTGGCCCTTGGTCAGCGAGGTGGTGCGCCCGTACTTTTGGACGCCGAGGCCGATCGCGGCAGCCCTGGTCGTCGCCGAAGGCGTCCCATAGCCGTTTGAGGGAGTCGACTTGCCGAGGTTCGCGGTGGTCGTGGAGGCGATCGCGGCATCGACCACATTGCTCGCCGAGGTCGAGAACTTGATCGACACGAACTTGGCCAGGTTGCCGATCACGTTGCCGGCGCTGTAACGGCAACTCGTGTCATAGAGGCCGGGTTGCAGCACCTGGCTGCCGATTGGCGCCGAGTTCTCGAGCGCGTAGACGTGGTTGTTGCTGAGCGCGTAGACGCTGCCCGAGGAGCCCTTGACGCGCGCACTAATCGTGCCCGCCGAGCAGGAGCGAGCATTGCCCGTGGAGACCCCGATCGGAACCGGCCGTGTGAACCTGGCCGTGGGGTCGATTCCGCTCGTCGCGCGGCTGCGGAGGCCCTTGCCGAGAGCGGTGGCCTGCAACGATGAGATGGGACCGGTCACCTCGACGTCCACAGGGACGCCGCTCAGGGAGCCGGGGACGGAGGCCCCGGAGTGCTTGGCGAAGACGACGACCTCGGCTTGGCCGGAGCGGTCCTCGGTGACCCCGGTGCCGACCAACCCGCCGCGAGCCAACAGGCGATCGGTATTGCGCTCCTGTACGGCCATCGCCCGCTTCAGTCCGGAATCGCGGGAGGCAGCGGTCTGGGCGGCGACCCCCGTCGCAACGAGGACCGCGAGCGCGGCGCCGGCCACGAGGACCCGCCGGACTCCCCGCACCGACGTCCTTAGCTTCATCTCGCTCGTCGTGCCTCCCGCCCCTGCCCTCACTGACTCACACGAGAGTACCGCATCGTCAGGGCTGCGAAAAGCTTGCCCAATCGCTGGCGGTGGAGGGCTCCTAGCGGCCCGCATGCCCGTGACCTGGCAATTTCAACAATGACGGTAGGGAAGACCATTGCGAAAGTCTCGAAAACCGTTTCGGGCCACTTCGGTCCGACGAGGGTTCGAATCCCTCCCCCTCCGCTGATAGGGCCAGATCCGGCTTAACCATGCGGTTCGTGGGGCGTGGGTAGAGGTTCTGCGCGCGGGCGCAGACCACCGCTCGAGACCGCCTGAAACCGCCTGAATCAGGGGCGGGCTGTCGCGCACCTGTCGCGCACGAATCTTTCGTCCGGGCGCCAGCTGACGTTTGGTCTACGAAACCGAAGGTCACAGGTTCGAATCCTGTCGGGCGCGCTTCGGCTCGGCGGCGAATCCCCTGCAGGACCGCGTTTCGTCGGTGATCGCCGGCTCCTGCCGAAGAGCGCAATACGGCGCGATATCGGCCGCTAGGCGACAAAGAACCATCGCGCAGACCATCGCGCAGTTGGCGATGGTGACGCGGGCTTCGAACGAGGCGTTGCCCGCGACGAGCTCGAAATTCTCCGCGGAGTGGAGGCTTGCGGGTATTATTGGTAATGGAAGGGTCTTTCGCGAGTTTCAGCTCGGCCGGGGCGGAGGATCGGACGCATCCCGCCACGGAGGAGGTTGAGGTGGCTCTCTCAGACCAACTCACCAAGCTCGCCGCTCGAGCGAAGGAAGCGGAAGACCATGCGGCGGCCGCGAAGGAGAAGGCCAGGACGGACCTGGAGCAGGAGGTGGAGACGGCGCGCGCGACCGCCCAAGCGCAGGCCGAGCAGCTGCGCGAGTCCGCCGACGCCAGCGAAGGGAAGATCTCCGACTGGTGGAGCGACGTGCAGAGGAACTGGAACGAGCATGTCGCGAAGGTCCAGGAGAACATCGCGAGCAAGAAGGCGGAGGTCGACGCCGCCAGGGCAAACGCGAACGCCGACAACGCCGAAGACGACGCGGCGTTCGCGATCGACTACGCGTACGGGGCGATCGTGGAAGCCGAGTACGCGGTTCTCGACGCGACCCTCGCGAGGATGAAGGCGGACGAGCTCGCAGCGAGCGCCTGAGCGACAACGACCTCGGTCAGTCGTGACTTCCGGCTTGGTGCTCGTCGCGTCGATGTTGCGGATGACCACGGAGCCGGCAGCGAGCGTCCGTAAGTCCTGGCGGAGGACCTGGACGCTCGTAACGTCGCCGCCGAGCGTGACCGATGCAAACGCCGGAAAGGCATAGCGCTGGTCGGCACCGAGCGCCACACCCTGACGCCGCAGCGGGGATAGACCATCGACCGTGCCGCCCCAGCTCAAGGCCGCGGTACTCGTCCCAGGTCACCGTCGCCGTCTCGCCCGGGAACCCCCGGGAGCGAAACGCGTCGGCCAAGCTATGGAAGGTCGCCGTCTCGGCGCGTTGATTGACCTCAACCTGCGGCGCGGGCTCGTTCACGACACGGACGTCGTGGCGCTCCTCGGTCTCCCCAGAGCGAGCCTCGTCGGTGCGCTCCTCGGCCTTGTTCTCATCGGACACTCGGTCCGTCTCCAATCCGGTGGCATCGTTTTTGTCTTGCCGGGAGCGCAGCTCCACGGCGGAATCTGGGTATGCGGGGCGTGACACCACGGCCACGTCCCGAAGTTCTGCGATCGCCTCGACGTGGCGCGTGTCACCCTCCCAGCGGTCCCGGCTGACGACCATCCGCCATGAGCCGGCCCGCAGGTCGCCGCGCTCGACCGCCTCGCGGACATCGGCGCAGGACTCAGGCGGCGCCACCGCCCAATGGAGGCCATCGGCGCGGTCCTCGAGGTCGAGGGTGGGTCGGGTAGCGGCCGATTGGGACGCCGCTGTGATCGACCGTGGCGACGAGGTCGTCGAGGTTTGTCTCGCGGAGTGAGCCCGGGTCGATGACCTCCTGCCAGCCGCCCAGGTGGCGGCTCTCGCCGCCGTACGGGATGAGGCCGCGAATCTTGCGGCCGTCGACCTTGACCTCGGGGGCTTGGCGGACCTCGACCTGACCGGCCGTAGGACGCTTGGAATCAGTTGTTGACATTGCTGCCGACCTCCATCGGCGTTTGATTGCCGTTGGTGGCGGCGAGCATCTGCTCGATTGACGGCGTTGATTGCGGGGGTTCGGGGGTCAGGTCCTCGAGCTCGCGGACTTCCTCGCCGCTCATCCAGCCGCTGACGGGGTCGAGCGGGGGCGTAGACCTCCGAGCGAGTGTTGGCGTCGGCGCCGAGCAGGCCGTCGGTCTACGAAACCGAAGGTCACAGGTTCGAATCCTGTCGGGCGTGTTCCTCGTGGCAGCGAACCCGCTGCAACGCGGGCATCAGGGCCACGCCCTCTCTTCCTGGCGAGCGTCGCGATAGGGCGCGCGATCCGCAACCAGGCGACGAAAGACCATCGCGCAGACCATCGCGCAGAGCGAAGCCCACCGCGCCGCCCCCGGTGTCACGCTCGCAAATCGCGCATAGCGACACTGCTAGGGCATACCGAAGGGCTAGCCGACGTCCTCGGGTGATGCCTTCTGGGTCGCTGCCAGTCCGTTCCGCCCTAGTCGAGCAGTCTCGCGCACGAGGTACGTGAGCAGTCCGGCCATCCCGTCTTGGCGATGGACGCTCCGCTGCAGGTCAGCACCACAGCCCTCTTCGAGGATCGTCTCGACGTAGCCGAGCCCCTCTTCGCAATCGAGATCACCGGCGACCATTGCGGCCTCCGCCAGGCACTCGCGGGCGAGATCTCGCGCCTGCACGAGATCCCCGTGACGGTTCAATAGTTCGGCCTCGAGGCCATGGCGTGTCGCCTGAAAGCTTGACTCCGCGAGTGCCTCGCGGGCCGGGATATTGCTCTGGTCGCGTTCGGCTTCCAGCCGGGTCAGGCAATGGGCGAGGGCGGACAGCGCAGCGGCCCGACGCAGGTCAAATTGCGTGTCGGCGGCGCGCACTTCGATCGTCCCTAGCCCGGGGTGGATACGAACGTCCCACCAGATGTGGGTGTAGTCCTCGAGACCGCCGGCGGTGCAGACCTGGCGCGTCACCCGGCAGAAGTGCTCGAAGTCATCGAACTCCGGCGCCATCGCCGCTCGCGGGTAGCTTCGGAAGATCACGGTCCGCGAACTGGCAAGGCCAGAGTCCTCGCCGAACCAAAAAAGGTGAGTTGGCGGCCAACGAATTGAGCAGCGGAACATGAACGCGGATGCCGTTGTAGGCGCGGACCGCCGTCTCCGCACCCGGCATTCCGACGTGAATGTGTTGGCCACAGATCGGCGTCCGCAGGAGACCCTGGAGTGAGTCCTCGATCAGCGCATAACGCGGCGTCTGGTGTACGTCCGCTTCCCCCGGTAAAGCGGCGGGGTGAACCCCGACGCCCATGATCAGAGCGCCCGAATCAACCAGCTCGCGACGGATCTCCCGCAGCGCCGCGATCGCCTCTCGAACGTTGCTCGAGATCTCGGATCTCGACTCGACCATCGCCTTGAAGAGCTCGCGATCGACGTCGCCTTGCGCAGGATCTACCTGTCGAACGATTTGGGCGCTGCGATCCGCCAGCTGGTTGTCGGACCCGACCAGCAGCAACTCCTCTTCCACTCCGACTGAGAACGGCGGCGCGATGCCGAAGCGGCTCTCCCAGAGGTCGGTCGACGTCCCCTTGAAGCTCACGATGTCCTGAAGCCAAGCAGAATTTTGAGGCCCGCGAGCCCCCAAACCGTCGCGGACAAGAGCGGTCCGAGGA
>JBKPNB010000181.1:0-3216 GCA_046732395.1 Actinomycetota bacterium
CACCGGCCTCTTCGTCCGCCTCACCCGCGGCCGACTGTGGATCGGCCTCCTGACCGTGCTGCTGGTCGGGATCGTGGCCATCAACGTCTTCGCCCTCAGCTTCGGGGCGACGGCGAGCCGCCTCGGCCGCGAGGCGGACGGGATCCAGCGGGCGAACTCGGCGCTGCGGGCACGGCTCGCCGGCAAGCTCTCGGACCTCACCGTCCAGCGCGAGGCGCTCCAGGCCGGCCTCGTCTTCCCGCCGGCGGGATCGATCCGCTACGTGCGGACGCGGCCCGGCGACGCCCTCCTCGCGGCCCGGCGCCTCGCCCACGGCGACCTGGTCGCCGGCACCGCCCCCGCGCCGCCGACGGTCACCCCGACGACGACGGCTACCACCACGACCACCGCGCCGACGACAACCGTCGCCCCGACGACGACCACGCCCGCGACCACCGCCTCGACCGCCCCCACCACGGCCACATCCCCGACCGGCGCCGTCACGGCACCCTAGGGGCGGCTCCGGTGCGACTACTCGACCGCCGCATCGGGGCCCTGTTCGCCGTCTTCCTGCTCCTGTTCGTCGTCGCCGTCGCCCGCGCCGCGTGGGTCCAGGGGGTCCAGGGCGGCGGACTCGCCGCCGACGCCCGCAGCCAGCAGACCGAGACGGCGACGATCCCTGGGATCCGGGGACGGATCCTCGACCGCAGGGGTCACGAGCTAGCGGTCTCCGAGGACGCTGCGGACATCGTCGTCACCCCCTACCAGCTCGGCGATACGGGCCGCGCGGCCGCCAAGCTCGCGCCGGTTCTGCACACCTCGCGCGGCAAGATCCTGGACGCGATCAAGGCCGGGAGCTCGGGCTTCGCCTACATCGCCCGCCAGGTCTCGTTGCCGACCGCGGAGCGTGTCCGCAAGCTCCACCTGCGAGGGGTCTCGACCCTGCCCTCGAGCCGCCGCATCTACCCCGACGGGAAGCTCGCCTCGCAGGTGATCGGGACCGTGGGCATCGACGGCCAGGGGCTGACCGGGCTCGAGGCCGCCGGCAACGCCACGCTGGCCGGCAGCAACGGCGAGCGCCAGGTGGTGCTCGACGGGCTCGGCAAGGAGCTCGTTCGCCACACGATCAAGCCCGCGACCGAGGGTCAGGACGTGCGCCTGACGATCGACGCCGGGATCCAGGCCCGGACCGAGGAGGTGCTGCGCCACGTCGCCGCCACCTTCCGACCCCACGGGGCGACCGCGATCGCCATGAACCCCCAGACCGGCGAGGTTCTCGCGATGGCCGACTGGCCGAGCGGCGATCCGTCCCACCCCGGGAGCGACTCCCCGTCCGAGCTCTCGAACATGGCCACCGGGTTCACCTACGAGCCGGGCTCGACCTTCAAGGCGTTCACGGTCGCCGGGGCGATGATGGACCACAAGGTCACCCCGCACACCACGATCGGGGTTCCCCCCAGCCTTCAGGTCGCCGACCGAACGATCACGGACGCCGAGGGGCACGGCTACGAGACGCTCACCGTGGCCCAGATCCTCGCCTACTCGTCGAATATCGGGGCGGTCGAGATCGGGATGCGCGACGGCGCCCACCGCTTCAACCACTGGGTGCGCCAGTTCGGCTTCTCGAGGCCGACCGGAATCGACTTCCCGGGCGAGGAGCGGGGCATCGTCCCCAGGCCTTCGCAGTACTCGGGCTCGACGATGGGGAACCTGCCGATGGGCCAGGGCCTGTCGGTGACGCCGATGCAGATGGCGACCGCCTACTCGGCCATCGCCAACGGCGGCATCCTCCGCCCCCCGCGCCTCGTGCTGCGGTCCGGCGACCATCGCGTCGGCGAGCCCCGCGGGCGCCGGGTGATCAGCGCCGCGGACTCGGCCAAGCTCCGGCACATGCTGGAGGGGGTCCTGGCGCCCGGCGGAACCGCGTCCGAGGTGAGCGTCCCCGGCTACACCCTCGCCGGGAAGACGGGGACCGCGCAGAAGGTGGTGAACGGGACCTACTCCGACACCGAGTTCGTCGCCTCGTTCGTCGGCTTCGCCCCGGCCCAGGATCCGAAGCTGTTGGTGGCGATCGTCGTCGACGACCCGACCCAGGGCTCCTACTACGGCGGCACGGTCGCGGCGCCGGCGTTCGGAGAGATCGCCAAGTTCGCGCTTCCGTACCTCGGAATCGCGCCGCAGTAGCGGGCGAGCGCCTGGGGCGTACCTAGAATCGCCCGGCGATGAGGACCGGATTCAGCCTTCGCGAGGTCCTCGAGGACGCCGGCGTGCTCGAGTATCTCGGCGACCACGACGTCGAGATCGCCGGCCTCGCGTACGACAGCCGCCGGGTCGAGCCGGGGAGCCTCTACTTCTGCGTCCCCGGCGAGCATGCCGACGGCCACGACTTCGCCGGCTCGGCGGTCCGCGCCGGCGCCGCGGCGCTGGTCGTCGAGCGCCCGCTCGACGTGCCGGTTCCGCAGGCGCGGGTGACGAACGCCCGGGCGGCGATGGCGCCGGCCGCGGCGCGGTTCTTCGCCGATCCCACCGCCGAGCTGCGGGTGATCGGGATCACCGGAACGAACGGGAAGACGACGACCGCGTTCCTGGTCCGCCACCTGCTCGAGCGGGCCGGGGTTCAGACCGGGCAGCTGGGGACGGTGAAGCGGATCGTCGGCGGGGCCGAGGAGCCGGTCGAGCGGACCACCCCGGAGGCGATCGACCTCCAGGGGACCTTCCGCCGGATGCTCGATGGCGGTGATCGCGCCTGCGCGATGGAGGTTTCCTCGCACGCGCTCGCGCTCGAGCGCGTCCGCGGCGTCCGCTTCTCGGTCGCCGCGTTCACGAATCTCACCCAGGACCACCTCGACTTCCACCGCGACATGGAGGACTACTTCCTCGCCAAGCGGCGCCTGTTCGCCGGCGAGCGCGGCGCCCCGGAGCCGGATCGCTTCATCGTCAACGTCGACGACCCGTACGGCGCCCGGCTCGCCGCAGAGCTCGCCGAGCGGGGCCCGGATGAGCTCATCGCCGTCTCCCCGGGCGGCCGGGCCGGCGCGGAGCTCCGCGCGCTCGACGCCGACTTCGACGCCTCGGGGTCGCGGTTCGCGATCGCCGCCCCCGAGGGGCGGGTCGAGGCCCGGCTGCCGCTCCCCGGCGACTTCAACGTTGCCAACGCCCTCGTCGCGGTGGCGATCGTCCGCGCCTGCGGCGTCGGGCTCCGGGCGGCGGCCGAGGCGCTCGCCGCCGCCCCCGCGG
>JBKPNB010000182.1:0-9720 GCA_046732395.1 Actinomycetota bacterium
GCTCGGCGCGGGGGTCGAGCGCGAGGCGGCGACCGGTGAGCGCGCCGGCCCCGGCGCGGGCCGGCGGGCGGGCGAAGATCGATCCCATGCTCGCCCGCACCGCCTTCGGCGAGAACGGATCGGCACACCGCGGCCCGAGGATCACCGGCCCGTCGGCGAGAGCGTGGGCGACGCGGATGATCGTCCCGACGTTTCCGGGGTCGCCGACCCCGTGCAGATACACCGACAGCGCGCCCTGCGGCTCCGCCCAGCGCTGGCGGTAGACGCCGAGCACGCGGCTCCCCGACCCGAGGTCGGAGACCGCTGCGAGCAACGCGGGCTCGACGTCCTCGCCCGCGCGCAGCACCGCGACCGGCTCCGAACCGGCCGCGGCCGCCATCGCGACCAGGTCCTCGCCCTCGGCGACGAACAGCCCCTCCCGCTCACGGTGCTTGCGCATCCGTAGGCGGCGAATCAGCTTCAACGTCTCGTTGTGTGGGCTGGTAATCATCTACGTCCTCTACCTGCTACCTGCCACCTGCCACCTGCCAATAAAAAGGGCGGCGTCGCTTCCGCGACCCGCCCCGGGAAGGCCCTTTCGCTGGCGCTGCTAGGCCGCGCTGGCCTCCCGGGCGAGCTCGGCAAATCGGCGGAACGCCTCGGGATCCCGGACGGCGATGTCCGCGAGCATCTTGCGGTTGACCTCGATTCCGGCCTCGTCGAGGCCGTGGATGAACTCCGAGTAGCTCATCCCCTCGCGGCGAGCGGCGGCGTTGATGCGGGTGATCCAGAGCCGGCGGAAATCGCGCTTGCGCGCCCGGCGGTCGCGATAGGCGTAGGCGCCCGAGCGCATCAGCTGCTCGTTCGCAAGCCGGTAGCTCGAATGCTTGCGGCCCCAGTAGCCCCGGGCCTGTTTGAGAACCTTCTTGCGCCGCCGGCGGCGGGCGACGGCGTTCGTCGCGCGGCTCATCGCACTATCGCCCCTTGCCGGCCAGCAGGGTCCGCACCCGCTCGCGGTCGACCGGCGCGACCTCGGTCGGGCGCGCCATCCGCCGCTTGCGTTTCGGCGACTTCTTCTCGAGCATGTGGCTGGAGAAGGCGCGCCGCCCGCGCAGCTTGCCGGAGCCGGTCTTGCGAAACCGCTTCTTGGTGCCGGAATGGGTCTTCATCTTCGGCATCGGGAGCGAACTATTGAAGCAGAGCGACGCCGGGCGGCCGCGAGCGGTCGCCAGATCAGCCGCCGGCCGCAGCGCCTTCGGTCGATGCCACTCGCCGCCGCTTCGTGTGGATTCCGTGTTCGGCGACGAATGCGACCGCCTCCTCGCGCGAGCCTACGCCCAGCTTCTTCATCATTGAGCAGGCGTGCCGCCGGACTGTAACCACGGACAGGGAGAGCTGCTCGGCGATTTCTCCAGACGCCATACCGCTGCGGAGGAGATCGAGTACCTCCCATTCGCGCCAGCTCAGTTCGGCAGGACCGTCGCGGCCAAGGAGCACACGCCCGAGGCGTTGCGACTGCACCTCATCCACGAGCCAAGAGACGAGCTCCGGCGCGATCGCCGCCTCGCCGGCCAGGACTGCGCGAAGGGCGTGCGGCAGCCGCTCGGGATCGATGTCCTTGAGGAGGTACCCCGTGGCGCCGGCCCGAACGGCGTCGAGGAAATGATCGCGATTCGTGGACGCGGTCAGCATCACTACGGCCGTGTCCGGCAGCGCGGCGGTGATCGCCGCCGCGGCCCGGAGGCCGCCACCCGGCAGCAGCACGGCCAGCAGGCAGACGTCGGGGCGCTCGCGCCGCGCGGCCTCGATCGCCAGGCTGGCGTCTACGGCCTCCGCGCAGACCTCGAAGCCGTCGCCCTCCAGCACGGCTCCCACCGACTGGCGGAAGGTCGGATGATCGTCGGCTATGAGCACACGCGGCGGGCTCACGGGAGCGCGACCTCGATTTCCGTTCCGCCGCGGGCTCGGGACCTCACCCGCAGCCTCCCGCCCAACCGCGTGGCGCGCTCGCTCATGCTGATCAGCCCGAAACCCGGATGGAAATCCCCGTTTCCGAGCCGATCCGGATCGAAGCCGGTCCCGTCGTCGGCGATCGCGAGATGCAGGCCACGACCGTTGCTCAACCTGACGCTGATCGCGGAGGCCCGCCCGTGGCGGACGGCATTGCTGATCGACTCGCTCAGGATCCGCAACAGGTTCTCGCGGACCTCGGGAACCGCCTCGGCATCCTCGTCGAGCTCCAGCTCGAGTCCCACCCCCGCCCGCGCGGTCAACGCCGTGGCGAGGGAGGCGACCGCTGCGCTGAGCGAGCCGTCGCTGGACCTCAGCTCGGCGATTGCGCCTCGGGATTGGGCCAGAGCCTGATCGGCGGCGCTGGCGAGGGTGGCGCCGATCGGGGCACGCTCGGCGAGCCGGTGGCTTTCCATCGATATGTACGCCAGGTCCTGCGCGAGGCCGTCGTGGAGGTCGCGGGCGATGCGGGCTCGCTCCTCGAGCGCGGCCGCGCGCGCCGCCGACCGCTGGTAGCCGGCGATCTCCCGAAGCGCCCCGATCAGAATCAGCAGGTAGGCCCCCAGGCGCATCAGGTCGCCCGTGAAGACCCACTCGCTGTAGACGGACGGGAACAGGAGGTAGTTGAGCCGGGCGACCGCCGCGAACGTCGAGGCCAGCGCGATCCAGGCAAGCAGCTCGTCCCCCCTCCGCGTCGCGCGGCGGGTGAAGCCGACGGCTGCGGCGCCGACGAGCGCGATCGCCGCGGCTTCAACAGCAAGCAGGCCCGGTGCACCTACGAGGCGGGGAAGGTCCGATTCCGCCGGGGAGATGTGAGGATCTATGCCGGTGGGGACCCCATTCAGGGCCACCCCGAGGATCGCGATCACGAGGACGACGCCTGCGACGGCGGAGGCCAGGTACTGGAGCGCTCGTCCCGGCCTCCGTAGCGGGCGCGGTGCGGCAAAGGCCGACCAGGCCAGCACCGCTGCGCCAACCACGCGCGTCGTCAGGGGCACCCAGACGACCAGCTCGTTGTCGCCGTTGAAGGTCGGGAGCAGCGTCCGGCCAAAGTTCGATAGCGCAAGGAGGACGAGCCCCAAGATCAGGGCGAGGTCGGATCGAGAGCCGCTTTGCCGGAGGCGGCCGTACAGCAGGAAGGCGACGAGCAGCGCCACCCCGGACGCGACCGTCTCGAGCGCGACGTGGACGTCGCCGTTGCGGTAGGCGAAGTCAAGCGACGGGACCGCCGCGACGAGCGCGGTCGCCGTCAGGATCGTCGCGAGGACGAGAATCTGAAGGGAAGGCAGCCTCTTCGTCAACGTTCGGACCGAGCCGCGGCCCTCCGATGGCCTCAAGCCCGATCGTGGTGACACTAAGGCCGGAGAGGCTCCAACCGAGCCGTTTACCCCAAATGATGGATGGACTGAGCGCCCGAACTACCTCAAATCGGGGATGGCGATCGAGCCGAGACCGCGCAGGTGAAGGTCGCTGCTAGACCACGGTCCCGATCCTGCCGGAGACGGCCGGCGGGGCGCGAGGGCCCGCCGCATCGCAATTCGGGTCCTTTTGTCGCCTCCTACGCCGCGATCCGTAGGCTGATTGTTGATCTGATCGGACGACAAACTGGCGCTTGCTCATTGGTGCTGCACAGTGACGGCCCGCCCTGAAATGCTGCGGGGGCCCGTCTCCGGGGCCCCCGCAGTCAGTTCCTCTCCAGGCCGTTTAGAACGAGCCAAACGCCAGCTGGTTGTTGAACTGGTCGTAGATGTTCTTGAGGATCTCCTCGAGCGTCCGATTGCCGCTGTACCAGATGCTGGTTGACGGAGAGCCGTTGAACGGCGACGGCGTCGTCGCGGCGTAATCGAGGATCGCCTGCATCGTCATCGGCGAGCTGAGAACGGCCCCGGCCGCCACAGCGTCGGTCGACGGCGTGTTGTTGGTGCACGTCGCCGAGCCCGTACTCAGGTTGTCGACCATCGGGCAGATGGCGGTCGTGTCCATGTTGAACATGCCGAGGTTGTTATGGCTCAGGAAGCCTGACGGCGGCTTGACGCCACTGACCTTGGTCGACGTCCACCCGGGACCGCTGAACCAAACGTCAAGTGCGGTGCCGAGCATCTGCGCCTTCAGCATCTTGTTCATGTTCGTCGCCGAAGCGCCGTTGAGGACGTTGTAGACGTAGGCCTTGAGATCGCTGCAGCCCGTCGGCGCATTTGCGAACGGACCCGAGCCACCGCCGAGGCCCGCAAGATATGTGCCCAGGTTGTTTCCACCGTTGTTGCAGTACGTCTTGATCAAGTTCTGGCCATTCGTGTTCTTCCAGAACCCGATCGTCAACGCACCGGTCTTGGCGGGCCCGCACACCCGGACCGAGGCGCTGGCCGAGTCGCCCAGCCCGAGGTTGTCGGTGGTTTCGGTGGCGGTGTTGCCGTGATCGGCGCAACCGAAGTTCGGCACGCTGAACGTCGCCGTCGGGTTATAGGTCGTCGTCGCGCACGGATCACCGAGCGTGGTCGTCGTGCCGTCGAGCTTGTCGGTGACCGTCGTGCAGTTGTCGATCACCTTCGGATTGTCCGCGTCCGGGTCGGTACCGAACGCGAACTTGGCCAGCCCGGTACCGTCGTTGCCGGCGAGCGCATGCCCGTTCACGTCCTGGTCGCTCCAGCTGGCGGTGGCTTTGTTGACCGTGTTGCTCGGGTCCGGCGCGGACGAATACGTGCACGTGTACGGGTAATCGTTCGCGCTGTTGGCGGGCACCACCAGCGTCGCGCTCTGGTCGACCGTGCAGGTCGCGTTGGCGTCGCCGATGTTGTCGCTCACGTCGTCGAGGGTCACCGCCCCATCGTTGAAGTTGGTCACGGTGATCGTGCCCTTGACGGCCCAGTCGCTGTCGACGCCGGCGCCCTTGGTCGCCGTGATCGTGTAGTTCGCGGTCACGGTGCCGCCAATCTGCTGGAACAGCGTCTTATCGACGCTCTTCGAGATGCTCCAGGGAAACGTCCGCTCGAATGTGGCGGCCGCGTCCTTGGTGACCGTCGGCGGAGTCGCCGGCTCATTCGGCTGGCTCACGCCGATCTTGAACGCGTCGTACTTGCACGTCGAGGCCTGGGTGGCGTCGTTGGCGCTACCGTCGCCCAGCCACTCGCAGACGGCCAGGATGTAGACGCCGCCCGGATTCGCCGTGTCGCCGTACGGCATCGCCTGGATCACCGGCTCACCGTTGAGGCCGGTGCCGTTGGCGTGCGTGCCCTCGTTCGTGATCACGCCGTCGGTGACGTTGAACTTGCGGGCGCCGTAGCTGTCGAACGGGCTGCTCAGGTTCTTCGCCGAGCCATCGGTTGGGTCGGCCTGTCCGCCCGGGTCGAGGACCGCGAAGAAGTAGTCGCCGTCCTTGAGGCCCTTGCCGTTCAAGACCTGAGCGCCGCTCAGGTAAACATCGGACTTGTCGAGGTAGATGTTGCAGTTGGGCTCGCCGCTGCCGTTCTGACAGGCGCCGCCCTCCTGGGCGACGGTCGTATTGACGTCGTTCCCCGCCGCGAAGGAGCTCGCGGGCGCCATCGCCAGGAGCCCGAGTGCGAGGACGAACGCGCCGACCAGGGACCGCCGGTGGCGAGACGGACTCCGCTTGTGTGATCTCATGAACGACCTTTCCGTGGTCAGGACCGCCGGCGCCGGCGTCTCCGGCTACAAGCGCATCTCGACTAGTGGTACCCGCGTATCGTCGCTGACGTGGGAGCCCCTGACAATCGGCCAGGTAGGCGATCTTGCGTTCAATTAGTTTGAACGCGATCACGCTTTGGGGCCCGGCACCTGGTCAGTGGCCCGCGGGAGTAGGCTCCGCCACGAAGGGGAAGGTCACGATGCGAGCGCGCGATCCCCCATCGGCGCAGGGTCCAGTGCCCGTCAGCATCGTGCTCGTCGATGACCACGATCTCTTTCGGCGCGGCCTGCGCGACCTACTGCAGGAACACGGATTCGAGATCGTCGGTGAGGCGTCGAGCGGTGAGGAGGCCATCGAGCTGGCTGCGGAGAAGATCCCGGACGTGATCCTGATGGACATCTCCATGCCCGGGATCGGCGGTGTCGAGGCCGCGCGCCGAATCCGGCTCGGCACACCGCACACGCGCGTCGTGATGCTCACCGTCTCGGCTGATGACGAGGTCGTCGACGACGCGATCCTCGCCGGCGCCTCCGGTTACCTGCTCAAGGGTGCCTCGATCGAGGTGATCATTTCGGGCATCGACGCCGCCTCCAGGGGCGAGGCGCTCCTCTCGCCGGCGATCGCCGGCCGGCTGCTCGAGCGCACACGCGCCAACGAGGTCCTCTCCGAGCTACCGCTCGGGACGCGTCCTCATCTCACGGCCCGGGAGGTCGAGGTGCTGCGGCTTATGGCGACCGGAAAGGACAATTCCGAGATCGCCGCCGAGCTGGTCACGAGCCCCCACACGGTCAAGAGCCACGTCTCGAACATCCTCGCCAAGCTCGAGGTCGAGAACCGCCTCCAGGCCGCCGTGTACGCCGTCCGGCGACGCCTGCTCTAGCAGCAGCGCCGGTCAGGCCCCCGGTGCGGGGGGAACGAATCAGCTCGCGGCGGCCGCGCCGTCACTCGCCGCCGCGGCCTCGCCCGCAGCGGCCGCCTCCGCGTCGGCGGCCTGGCGGGCGATCAGCTCCCGGGATGGGGCGAGCAGCATGCTCATGTTGCGGCCCTCCTGGAGCGGCTGCTGCTCGATCACCGCGAGGTCGGAGATGTCGGTGTAGAGACGGTCGAGCAGCGTCCGGCCGCGCTCGGGGTGGGCCTGCTCGCGCCCGCGGAACATGATCGTCACCTTCACCTTGTTTCCGCCGCGCAGGAATCGCGCGACGTGGCCACGCTTGGTCTCGTAGTCGTGCTGGGCGATCTTCGGCCGCAGCTTGATCTCGCGGACGTTGACCTGCTGCTGGTGCTTGCGCGCCGCCTTCGCCTTCTGCTCCTGCTCGTACTTGTACTTCGAGTAGTCGAGAAGCCGGGTGACGGGGGGGCGGGCGTCGGGCGCGACCTCGACGAGGTCGAGGTCGCGGTCGCGGGCGAGCGCCATCGCCTGCTCGGTCTCGACGACGCCGATCTGGCTGCCGTCCTCGTCGATCAGGCGCACCCTCGGCACGCGGATCCGCTCGTTGATCCGCGTCGAGTCGCGCTCCGGCGGTGTCCGGTCGAACCTGCGCGGGACCGGCACTAGCTAGAGGGGCGAAGGAGCGTCAAGCTGCCTGCGGCTGGGTTGGAGCGAGAGTCATGGATGGGGGCACGGGGCGCTCAGCGGTGGCGCGGTGTGTTGGTGCCCGGCATCTGCGCGCAGTATAGGCGCTAGCCATCGGCCAGCCGGCGGGCGAACTCGGCCGGGGTCTCGGGGTGCGCGTCTGACTCGCCGTGGGCGCGGACGGCGAGGGTGCCTTCGGTCTCCTCGCGATCGCCGGCGACGAGCATGTACGGCACCTTGGCGAGCTCGGCGTCGCGGATCCGCCGCCCGACCGACTCCGAGCGGGCGTCGAGGCGGCAGCGGACGCCGGCCTCGCGAAGCTCGGCCGTCGCCCGCTCCGCGTAGGGCGCATGGCGGTCGGCGATCGGCAGCACCACCGCCTGGGTCGGCGCCAGCCAGGCCGGGAACCGCCCGGCGTGATGCTCGATCAGGATCCCGGCGAAGCGCTCCATCGAGCCCAACAGGGCGCGGTGGATCATCACCGGCGTGTGGGCAGCGTTGTCCTCGCCCTGGTAGGAGAGCTCGAACCGGGCCGGCATCTGGAAGTCGAGCTGGCAGGTGCCGAGCTGCCAGGAGCGGCCGAGGACATCGGCGACGTGGAAGTCGATCTTCGGCCCGTAGAAGGTCCCCTCCCCCGGGCTCACCTCGTAGTCGCGCCGCTGGCGCTCGAGCGCCTCGCGGAGCGCCCCCTCGGCCCGCTCCCACTGCTCGTCGGTACCGATGTAGCGGTCGGGCCGGGTCGAGAGCTCGACGCGCACCTCGTCGAACCCGAAGCGCGCGTAGAGCTCGTCGATCGCCCGGCAGATCGCGTCGACCTCGTCGGCGGCCTGATCGAGCGTGCAGTAGACGTGTGCGTCGTCCTGGGTGAAGGTCCGCACCCGCAGCAGCCCATGGAGGACGCCCTCGCGCTCGTTGCGCGTCACCTGCCCGAACTCGGCGAGCCGCAGCGGCAGGTCGCGGTAGGAGCGCCGGTCGGAGGCGAAGACGAGGCAGGCGCCGGGGCAGTTCATCGGCTTCAGCGCGAATCGCCGCTCGCCCGACTCGACGAAGAACATGTCATCGGCGTAGTTGTCCCAGTGGCCCGAGCGCCGCCACAGCTCCTCGTCCAGGATCAGCGGGGTCTTGATCTCCTGGTAGCCGCCGCGGCGCAGGTGCTCGCGGACCTCGGCCTCGATCAGCCGCAGCAGGACCGTCCCCTCGGGGAGCCAGAACGGCATCCCGGGAGCCTCGGGGCGGAGGATGAAGATCCCGAGCTCGGGGCCGAGTCGGCGGTGGTCGCGGGCCCTCGCCTCCTCGCGACGGCGCAGGTGCTCGTCCAGGTCGCGCTGGTTGAAGAACGCGGTCCCGTAGATCCGGGTCAGCATCGGGCGGCTCTCGTCCCCGCGCCAGTAGGCGCCCGCGAGCGCGGTCAGCTTCAGCGCGCCGATCCGGCCGGTCGACGGTCCGTGGGGCCCCCGGCAGAGGTCGGTGAACGGGCCGTTGCGGTAGAGCGAGACGGTCTCGACGCCGCCATCGCGGACGAGGTCCTCGATCAGCTCGACCTTGTAGGGCTCGTCGGCGGCGCGGAACCGCTCGAGCGCGTCGGCGGCGTCGACATCGGTGCGCTGGAACGGCTCGTCGGCGGCGACGTGCGCCCGCATCCGCTCCTCGATCCGCTCGAGGTCGGCCTCGGAGGGCCGAAAGCCATCCGGGAAGTCGAAGTCGTAGTAGAAGCCGTCGGCGATCGGCGGGCCGATCGAGACCTTGGTCCCCGGCCAGAGCTCGACAACCGACTCGGCAAGGACGTGAGCCGCGTCGTGGCGGACGAGCTCGAGCGCCTCCGGGCTGCGGTCGGTGACGACCTCGATCCTGGCCCCCTCGGCGAGCGGCGCAGCCAGGTCACGGAGCTCGCCGTCCTGCTTCAGGGCGAGCGCCGCCCGCGCCAGGCCGGGGCCGATCGCGACCGCCGCGTCGGCACCGGTGGCGCCGTCGGCGAGGTCGAGATCCGAGCCGTCGGGGAGCTTCACGGTGAGCGGCGCCATGGCGGTGCCATGCTAGTGGCGGGTTGCATCGCTCCGGCGCCGGCTAGTCGGACGCCGGATTCGCCCGCGCGCCCCCTGGCGCGATCAGCGGGCACCGGCCGAGGCCAGCCGGCAGCGGACGGCGGACCCAGACGCTGTAGGGGCCGGCGCGGCGCTCGAGGCGAAGCCCGGCGAACGGCGGCGCGGCCGTCGGTGCCGAGGTGATCACCCGCGAGACCCCGGCCGGCGGTGGCCCGGCCGAGGCCCGACCCTCCGCCGCGACGCACACCCGGCCGCCCCGGAGCTCCCAGACCAGATAGTCGCGGCCGTGCTCGTCGGCGAGGAAGCCCGGGGTGGCGAGGATGAGGACCGAGCGCTTGCCGAGCGAATGGCGCAGGTGGGTGAGCGCCGGCGTATACGTCGCCGGCCCGACCGGTCCGTTGGCGAGCGCCAGCGCGCTCGACCCGCCGGCGGCGAGGACGAACGCGAGCGCGGCGAGGGCGGCGAGCCGGGCC
>JBKPNB010000183.1:0-3631 GCA_046732395.1 Actinomycetota bacterium
GATAGGTGGGCCGGCGCCAATCGCGGACGGTGGCGCGCGGGATGCCGAGGCGGCGGGAGACCTCGCAGTCGTTGATGCCGGCGGCGATGAGCTCGAGGGCCGCGGCGCGGACGGAGGGTGGGTGCACGGCCGACGGTACGGGCGGCGGGCGCGTGCGTGGTGCGCTGAATGTGGGGAATCTGGGGCCCGAGTGTGCGGATTGTGTGACACGGGCCGGGCCGTTCCGCCCCGCCCTGGCCTCAGCCGACCGCGTCCATCACGATCTCGACGACCTGGTCCCAGTAGCGGCGGCCATGGTCGGCGCTCACCTCGGCCGGGTCCCCGATCACCCCGGTCGCCGAGAGAGGCTCGACGCCCTCCGCGAACAGGCGCGCGACAGCATCCTGCAGCGGCCCAACGTATCCGGGCGCTCGCCGGTCGGCGTGCTCGAGGTCGGGGTGGATCGCCACGAGCATCGAGGTCTCCCACTCGCCGGCGTGCACGCCGCCGGACGCCAGCGGCACGCCGTGCTCGTCGGCTCCGAGCTGGGCGATCGCGAGCAGCACCGTCATGTCCGTCAGCGCCCTGATCTCGAGGCCCTCCACCGGACCGAGCCGCTGCAGAGCGGCGGCAAGCGGCGCGAAGTTGCCGCCGTGAGTGGGGAGCAGCACGAGCCGCCGAAACCCGCCCCGCGCGAGCGAGCGGGCGACATCGGGGACCAGCGCGTGGAAGGTCTCCTCGCCGATCGAGATCGTGCCCGGGAATCCGATGTGGTGCTCGGAGCAGCCGATGCGGACGGTCGGCGCGAGAAAGGCGTCGAGCCGGTCGGCTATCTCCGCCCCGAGGTGGTCGCCGAGAAGCGCGTCGGTGGCGAGCGGCAGGTGTGGCCCGTGCTGCTCGGTCGCGCCGAGCGCCAGCACCACCGTGTCGCGCCCGGCGCGAAGTTCCTCGCGCACCTCGACCCAGGTCAGCTTGTCGAGCTCGAGCGCTCCCATCGGGCCTCCGATCCCGCTCTCGTCGTCACGGCCATCGCGCGGCGACACTACTACCGCTCCCGGGGCAGATCGGCGCTCACATCCCCCGCTCGGGGTAGGTTGCCCTGGATGAAGGTCGGTCTCGTCCTCGGCGCCGGCGGGGTCCAGGGCGGGGCCTGGCTCACCGGCGCACTCGACGCGCTCGCCACCGAGACCGGCTGGGACCCGATGGAGGCCGACCGGATCGTCGGCACCTCCGCCGGGGCGATGATCGGCTCGATCGTGTCCGCCGGCGTCCCGGTCTGGTTCATGGTCGCCCACTCCGCCGGCGAGACGATCCAGGGCCTCACCGACGCCCGCGGCCGCCCCGCCGCCGAGGCCGACCGCTCGGCCGGTGCCCGCTTTCGCCCCGGCGGCATCCCGACCTGGCCCGGCTCGTGGCGGCTCGGGCTCGCCACCCTCCGCAATCCGCGCCGCTACCCGCCCGCCGCGGTCACAGCCGGCTGGCTCCCGCGCGGGTTCATCTCCACCGAGCCGCTCAAGGACACGATCCGCCGCGCCATCGGCGGCGGCGGTTGGAGCCCACACCCCGGCCTGCGGATCGTCGCCTGCGACTATGCGACCGGGAAGCGGGTTGTCTTCGGCCGCGAGGGCGCACCCGAGGCCGACCTCGCCGACGCCGTCGCCGCCTCGTGCGCGATCCCAGCCTTCTACCGGCCGGTCGAGATCGGCGGCCGCCTCTACGTCGACGGCGGCATGTGGTCGACCTCGAACGTCGACGTCATGCGCGACCGCGACCTCGACCTCGTGATCTGCCTCAACCCCACCTCGTCCCTCCACCCGACCCGAGCCTGGAATCCCCTCGAATGGGTTCCGGGGCTGATCAGGAGGGGCACGGGGCGGCGGCTCGGCCACGAGGCGCGGATGCTCCGCGACGGTGGCAGCGAGGTCGTCCTCATCCAGCCTACCCGCGAGGACCTCGACGCCATGGGCCCGAACCTGATGAGCACCCGCAACCGCCACGCGACGCTCGAGCTCGCCCGCCGCACCACCGCCGCCCAGATCGCCGACCCGGAGATCCGCGACGCGCTCGCGGCGCTCCCGAAGGCCTCACGGCCGGAGAAGATCCATCGCCCGGACGGCCCGCCCGAGAGCTGGCCCGCGCGCACCGTGACCGAGCTCCGCCCCGGCTCGCCGGCCTACGAGACCGGGACCTGAGCCCTCCGAAAGCCGCCCGCGACGCCGGCGGCGTACGCTGGAAGGGCGGGCAGAGTAATGTGCCCGCGCCCACACACCCCCGGAAGGAGCACCCAGCACATGGCAACAGGCACCGTGAAGTGGTTCAGCGACGAGAAGCGCTACGGCTTCATCACCGCAGACGACGGCGGCAAGGACCTCTTCGTCCATCAGAGCGGCATCACCGACGGCTCGACCCTCGCCGAGGGAACCAAGGTCGAGTTCGAATCCGAGTCGAGCGACCGCGGCCCGAAGGCCGTAAACGTCCGGAGGGTCTGATCCGACCGGGCGCCCAGGGGGCGCCCGCCGACACCGCGGCCCGGCGCCCCGCCCGGGCCTCAGAGCCCGTTGAGGATCTGATCGAGCGGGCCCAGCAGTCCTCCCACCTGGGAGAGGAGGCCGCTCGCGTCCCTGACCGCAGCCACGACCTGATCGGCCGGCAGCCTTGCGGCGGCAGCGCTGAGGGCGTCGGCGAGCGGGCCCGGGATCGCCCCGGCCCGCCCCGCGTCGTCGACCGTCCGCACGAGCCCCGCGCGTAGCGCCGAGCCGAGCCGCGGATCGGCGGCAAACCGCTCCCGGCCGGCGGGGCTCGCCAGCGCCAGCGCCAGCGTCTCGCGCGAGACGTGGAGCTCGCAAGCGGCGCCGTCGAGCGCGGAGGAGGCGAGCTGCTGGGCGAGCTCGTCGAGGTTCGTCGTCGCCTGCCACTGCCGCGGCTGGCAAGGGTCGGCGACCGGGCGCGGGTGATAGGAGGCGCCGCCGAGCGCCAGCGAGGTGACGACGAGGACGAGCGCCGCGGTCGTCGCGCCGAGGATCAGCGTCCGCGGGCTCACAGCGTGATCCTGCGCCGCGCGAGGGCGATCGGAACGAGCGCCGCGAGCGCAAAGGCGGCGGCGATCAGGAACGAGGCGCTGAACGCGTGCGTCGCCGCCCGGTCGAGCTGGTCCTGGAGGGTGGCCTCGAGGGCGAGCGCGCCGCGGCGCTCGCCCTGGTCTGTCGGTAGCGGTCTGAACGCGGGGCCGACGACGGGGACCTTTCCGCCCTCGGCGGCGAGCTGGTCGTGGAGCCGCCCGGCAAGGTCGATCTTGAAGGTCGCCGGGAGCGGCGCGTCGAGCAGCGCCGCCGTCCCCGCCTGCTCGGCGGCGTCGCGTTGCTCGACCAGGTCGGAGGTGAAGATCGGGGTGAGGACCACGAGTCCGAGGACGACGCCCGCGTGGCGGGCGGCGATCGTCCAGCCGCCGTGGATCGCCTGCGGGGCGCGGCCGGCGAGCGCCGTCTCGGTGAGCGCCGAGAGGACGAGCGCGAGCCCGACTCCGACCAGCACCTGCGAGGGGATCGTGGCGGCGATCAGCGCCCGCGGAAGCAGGCCGAGGCCGGCGAGCCCGCCGGCGACGAGGATCGCCCCGGCGCCAGCGCGGGCGCGGGCGTCGGCGACCGAGCGGGCG
>JBKPNB010000184.1:0-6498 GCA_046732395.1 Actinomycetota bacterium
CGCGGCATCGCCGACCCGGTCGTGATCCCGAACGGGTGGGATCCCGATCAGGCGAAGGCGCCGGCCGGGCGCTCCGGGGTCGCGCTGGATCCGGACCGCACCTCCCTCGTCTACACGGGGCGATTCGGGCGGGGCCGCGACCCGGCGGCGCTCGTCGGTGCGCTGGCATCCCTCGCGGCCGGCGACTCCGCCGCCGCGGCGCGGCTCGAGCTGGTCGTCGCCGGGCCGCTCACCGACGGGGAGCGGCAGCTCCTCGCCCGGGACGTCGCCCCCGCAAAGATCGTCCTCGCCGGCAGCCTGCCGCGCGAGCAGGCGCTCGCCCTCCAGCGCGAGGCCGACGTGCTCCTCCTCGTCGCCGAGCCGATCCGCTCGCAGCTCATCAACTACAAGCTGTTCGAGTACCTGGCGGCGGGGCGGCCGATCCTCGCCTTGGCCACGGGGACCGAGGCCGGGCGGGTGGCGGCGGAGGTCGGGGGGCTTGTCGTCGACGCGGGCGACTCCCGCGCGATCGAGGGCGCATTGCGGAGATTGGTCACCGAGGGGATCCCGGCGCCGGACTCCGGGGTGGCCGCGAGGTACGCCTATCCGGTCCCTGCCGAGCGGATGGCGGCAGTGATCGAGTCGGTTTCGCATCGACCGTCGACTGAGTCACACACACGCTGACGGAGTCGACGCTCGGCGGAGGTCGAGTCGCCGCACCTATCCTTCACTGACCAGTGGCCACCCGCCCCGCCAGCGACGTCGATCAGGACCGGTTCATCGCGCCGGTGGTCGGTCCCGACGACGAGCGTCGGTTCACCGATTCGGGAATCGAGATCGAGCGGGTCTACGAGGCCGGCGAGGTCGTCCCCGGGCTCGAGGAGCGGCTCGGCGAGCCGGGCTCGTACCCGTTCACGCGCGGCATCCATCCGGGGATGTATCGCGATCGGCTGTGGACGATGCGCCAGTACGCGGGCTTCGCCAGCCCCGAGGAGACCAACAACCGCTACCGCTACCTGATCGAGCATGGCTCGACCGGGCTGTCGATGGCGTTCGACCTTCCGACCCAGCTCGGCCGCGACTCCGACGACCCGCTCTGCCAGGGCGAGGTCGGCCGCACCGGGGTGCCGATCGACACCATCGAGGACATGCGGATCTGCTTCGAGGCGATCCCGCTGGGCGAGGTCTCGACATCGATGACGATCAACGCCCCGGCGGCGATCCTTCTGCTCCTCTACGAGCTCGTCGGCGAGGAGCAGGGCGTCGCCTCCGAGCAGCTCCGCGGCACGGTCCAGAACGACGTGCTGAAGGAGTACGTCGCGCGCGGCAACTACATCTACCCGCCGGAGGCGACGATGCGCCTCACCACCGACATCTTCGAGTACTGCCGGAAGCACGTGCCGCGCTGGAACACGATCTCGATCTCCGGTTACCACATCCGCGAGAAGGGCTGCTCGGCCGTGCAGGAGGTGGCGTTCACGCTCGCCAACGCGATCGCCTACGTCGAGGCCGCGCTCGACCGCGGCCTCGGCATCGACGAGTTCGCGCCCCGGCTCGCGTTCTTCTTCAACTGCCACAACAACGTCTTCCAGGAGATCGCCAAGTTCCGCGCGGTGCGGCGGATGTGGGCGGAGATCGTGCGGGATCGCTTCGGCTCGTCCGACCCCCGCTCGCAGACGATCCGCTTCCACACCCAGACCGGCGGCGTCACCCTCCAGGCCCAGCAGCCGGAGGTGAACATCATCCGGGTCGCGCTCCAGGGCTTCGCCGCGGTCTGCGGCGGCACGCAGTCGCTGCACACGAACGGCTTCGACGAGGCGCTCGCGCTTCCGACCGAGCGCTCGGCGCGAATAGCGCTCCGCACCCAGCAGGTGCTGGCGCACGAGTCGGGCGCGGCGGACACGGTCGACCCGCTCGCCGGCTCCTATTTCGTCGAGGCGCTCACCGACGAGATCGAGGCCCGCGCCCGCGAGCTGATGGCGAAGGTCGAGGAGCTCGGGGGCGCGACGCACGCGCTCGAGTTCATCCAACGGGAGATCGAGGAGTCCGCGGCTTCCTACCACGAGCGCTACCGCAGCGGCCAGGACATCGTCGTCGGCGTCAACAGGTACGTCACCGACACCGTCGACGACGTCGACATCCTCAAGGTCGACCCGGAGTCCGAGCGCCGCCAGCTCGAGCGGCTCGCCGAATTCAAGGCGGGCCGCGATCAGCAAGCCGTCGCGGCCCGGTTGCAAAAGCTTCGCGACGTCGCCGGCGGCGAGGGCAACCTGCTCTACCCGCTCAAGGACGCGCTCCGCGACCACGCCTCGATCGGCGAGGTCTGCGGCGCGATGCGCGAGGTGTTCGGCGAGTACCGGGGCGGCGCCTTCTTCTGAGTCGACCGCCCTCTCGTAGGAAATAACACAAGGTGCAACCGGATCGGCGGCGGCAGGAGTCCGGGGCCCGCGGCAGAAAACCCGCGGCGATGGAGGCGAAGGCGAAGCGCCGGCTGGTGAAATCGCCGCCCGAGCTCTGGGAGCTGGCCGACGACCCCGAGCGGATGGAGGCGTGGATGGCGGGGCTCATGGGCTCGCCGGGACCGATCTCGGTCGAGGTCACGGCCCGCGATCCCGAGCGGGTCCTCGCCTGGCGGGCGAACGGGATCAGTGGAGCGCACGCGCGGATCGCGATCGAGCTGGCCGATGGCGGAGGGTTCGGCACCGCGGTCGAGATCACCGCCCAGCATTCGCTGCCCGACCCCGCCGCCGCGATCGCGGCGCTCGAGGGCCTCCTCGACGAACTCGGCGCCGCCGAGCGGCGCCCGTTCTCGCGCGGCTGACCTCCGCGCTGCACGGTCCTCGAGCCGCCGCCGTCGAAATCGGCTCTTCGGCGTAGCGGGGCACGGGCCTTGGCTTTGGATGGCGCCGTTCACCGCGCCCTGACCGAGGCGAGCGGCCGCATAGAATCGCCCCGGTGCGCGAGCGCTTTCCGCAGACCCACGAGGAAAAGCTCTCCCACCTGCGCGAGCTCCGCGACCAGGCGGTCCACTCCGCCTCGACCGACGCCGTCGAAAAGCAGCACGCGAAGGGGAAGCTCACCGCCCGCGAGCGGATCGAGAAGCTCGTCGACCCCGGGTCGTTCGAGGAGCTCGACACGTTCGTCCGCCACCGCACCTACGACTTCGAGATGCAGAAGCGCCGCCCCTACGGCGACGCGGTGGTGACGGGCACGGGGACGGTGAACGGGCGCCCGATCGCGGTCTTCTCCCAGGACTTCACGGTCTTCGGCGGCTCGCTCGGCGAGGTGATGGCGGAGAAGATGTGCAAGGTCATGGACCTGGCGGCCAAGATCGGCGCGCCGGTGATCGGGATCAACGACTCGGGCGGGGCGCGGATCCAGGAGGGCGTGGTCTCGCTCGGCGCCTACGGGGACGTGTTCGTCCGCAACGTCCAGTGCTCAGGGGTGATCCCCCAGCTCAGCCTGATCATGGGCCCGTGTGCGGGCGGCGCCGTCTACTCGCCGGCGATGACCGACTTCATCTTCATGGTCAAGGAGACCTCGCACATGTTCATCACCGGGCCCGACGTGATCAAGACGGTCACCGGAGAGGAGCCGACGTTCGAGGAGCTCGGCGGGGCGATGACCCACAACACGAAGTCGGGGGTGGCGCACTTCGCTGCCGAGGATGAGGAGTCGTGCCTCGAGGACGTCCGCTACCTGCTCTCGTTCCTGCCGCAGAACAACCTCGAGCTGCCGCCGCGCGTCGACCCCTACGACGACCCCGACCGCGCCGAGCAGGATCTGGCCACGATCGTCCCCGACGACGCCTCGAAGCCCTACGACATGCGCGACGTGATCGCGTTGATCGTCGACGACGGCGAGTTCTTCGAGGTCCAGGAGCACTTCGCGCAGAACATCGTGATCGGGTTCTCGCGGCTCGACGGCAACCCGATCGGGGTCGTCGGCAACCAGCCGAAGCACCTCGCGGGCGTGCTCGACATCGCCTCGTCGGAGAAGGCGGCGCGGTTCGTGCGCTTCTGCGACGCCTTCAATATCCCGCTGCTGACGTTCACCGACGTGCCCGGCTTCCTGCCCGGGACCTCGCAGGAGTGGGGCGGGATCATCCGCCACGGGGCGAAGCTGCTCTACGCGTTCACCGAGGCGAGCGTGCCGAAGTTGACGGTCGTCACCCGCAAGGCGTACGGAGGCGCCTACGACGTCATGAACTCAAAGCACATGCTCGCCGACTTCAATTTCGCGTGGCCGAGCGCCGAGGTGGCGGTGATGGGGCCCGAGGGGGCGGTCAACATCATCTACCGCCGCGATATCCAGACCTCGCCGACGCCGGACCAGCGCCGCGAGAAGCTGATCGAGGACTACAAGGCGCACTTCGCCAACCCCTACTCGGCGGCCGAGCGCGGCTACATCGACGACGTCATCGAGCCCCCCGAGACCCGTCCCCGCCTGATCCGCGCGTTGCGCATGCTCCAGACCAAGCGCGTCGAGCAGCCGAAGCGCAAGCACGGGAACATTCCGCTGTAGGTCGCGGATCCGGCGCGAGTCTCGGCACGGTTGGCGCGCCTTCGGCGCGCCAAATGGTGGGAGGGTGGCGGGCACGGCGCCGGTTTGGCGACGTTTTGGCACCGTCGTGGTGGTAAACGTCGCCAGCCAATCTCGGGGTCACTGGCGAGACAGCAGCCCGCGGAGGTCGGATTCGAGAGCGTCGCCGTGATCGATACGCAGATCGGTGATTCGGATCACCGAGTAGCCCCCGAGCTGGACCCGGGCATCGCGTACCCGATCGGCCTCGAACGCGACCCTCGAACGGTGGCTCTGCCATCCATCGAGCTCGCCAACGACCCGCTGCTCGCGCCAGAGGCAGTCGACCTCGTAGTCGAGAAGCGGGACGTTCACGGCCGGGATCTGCAGGCCTCGCTGGCGGCAGAAGCCCAGGAAGCGCGCCTCGAGCTTCGACTTGGCGTCATCGAGTGGGATGCGGGGCTCGTCGAGAAGGGCCCGTAGCGAACCGGTGCCGCGGATGCCGGTGGTCGCGTTGCAGCGCCGACGAAGCGCGGCCCGGGTGACGAGCCGCAGCCGCTGTGCCTCATCGAGCGCGTCCCGTAACTCCCGTGGGGTCACCCTCGTAGCCAGATCAATGAGGGTGCGGGTGGGCGTGGTGACCGGGATCCCCTTATGGACCGTGACGTCGCAGGCTTCGACGCAGGTGGAGCGGTGGATGATGATGCCCTGCCGCCGGCGCCTGCTGCCGTTGGAGACGATCACTTCGATCGGGGCCGCGGGGACCGTGGCCATCTTCCATAGCGCCGCGGCCCTGCGGTGGCTGAGCGCCGCTCCCGGCCCGACCGCCAGGACCGCCGCGAGCCAGCGCCCGTACTGGGAAAGGAGTTGGTGGCCGACGGCGTAGACGCCTCTGTGGATCAGGTGGAGGCGGCCGCTCTCGAGGCGGCGCTGGATCACCAATCGGCCGAAGCCGAGCTCGAGCAGCTGGCGCCTCGCGACGACGCCGTACTGCCGCTCTGCGAGACGCGCAATGGCAAGATCGGGATGCCCAGCGGGCGCCTGGCGACGTTTGACATCACCACGATGCAAAAGGTCGCCAACCGACTCCATGCGCGCCAACCTCCCACCTGCTAGCGCGCCGGAGGCGCGCCAAATGTGTCGAGACTCGGGCCGGAGTGTGGCGAGTCCGAGCCGCCGTAAGCGAACCGATACCTTGGCGAGCCCCCGACCACTGAGCGGAGAGTCGCCGATGAACGAAACGGTGCCGCAGGGACCAGATCGTGCCGATGCCCTCCCAACGGCCTCGGATGGCCGCCCGATCGTCGTCGCCGACGGCGTCAGCCGCAGGTACGGCGCCGGCGACGCCGCCGTCGATGCCCTCCGCGACGTCAGCGTCGGCTTCGAGCACGGCCGGTTCACGGCCATCATGGGCGCCTCGGGCTCGGGCAAGTCGACGCTGCTCCACATTCTCGCCGGGCTCGATCGACCCACCGAGGGGAAGGTCTTCCTCGACGGCACCGAGATCACCGGTCTCGACGACGCGGCGCTGACCAGGCTCCGCCGCGACAAGCTCGGATTCGTCTTCCAGTTCTTCAACCTCCTCCCGGTCCTGACCGCGGAGGAGAACGTGCTCCTCCCGCTCTCGATCGCCGGCCGCAAGCCGGATCGCGACTGGTTCGAGCAGCTCCTTCGCACCGTCGGGCTGACCGAGCGCCGATCTCACCGTCCCTCCGAGCTCTCCGGCGGCCAGCAGCAGCGGGTCGCCCTCGCCAGGGCGCTGGTCACGAAGCCGGCTGTCGTCTTCGCCGACGAACCGACGGGCAACCTCGATTCGAAGGCCTCGGAGGAGGTGCTGGCGCTGCTCCGCGGCGCCGTCGACGAGTTCGGCCAGACGGTGGTGATGGTCACCCACGCACCCGAGGCCGCGGTTCACGCCGACCGGCTCATCACCCTCCGTGACGGGCGGATCGTGAGCGACAACGTCCCCGGCTCGGTCGAGGACGTGATCGAGCTGGT
>JBKPNB010000185.1:0-6046 GCA_046732395.1 Actinomycetota bacterium
GTCCCGTACTCCGTCCGGAACAGCGAGCCGGTCGGGCAGACGTCGAGGCAGGCGGCGTGCGTGCAGTGCTTGCAGACGTCGGACGACATCAACCAGCGCAGGGCGTCGACCTCGCCGTCCCCGCGCAGGGGCTGCTGCTGCTCCACGAAGGCGACGTGCCGCCAGCTGTTCGCGCCGAGCGTCGAGGTGTTGTCGTAGGACTCGCCCGTCCAGACCATCCCGTCGTCGGGGACGAGGTTCCACTCCTTGCAGGCGACCTCGCAGGCCTTGCAGCCGATGCAGACCGAGCTATCCGTGAAGAAGCCCATCCGCTCCTTAACCTCGTCGCCGTAGCTGTCCGGCCGGGCTTCGGGCCTTCCGGTGGGCTCAGCGAGCGCCGACACCGGCCTCCTTTCGCTTCCGCTCGACGAAGTCCACGAGCGCCTTCCCTCGCGGGCGGCGGCCCGGGACGATCCCGACCGTGAACGCCTTGACCTCCTGGATGTGCACGTTCGGGTCGAGCGCGATCGAGGCGAGGTCGTTCGCGGCGCCCCCGGTCGTGAGCCCGCGCGTGCCCCAGTGGTACGGCAGCCCGACCTGGTGCGTCTTGCGTCCACGCACCTCGACCGGCGGGATGCGGTCGGTGACGAGCACGCGCGCCTCGATCGCGGCACGCGCGCTGTAGATCGTCGCCCAGCCGCCGTGGGTGAGACCGGCCTCGGCCGCGAGCTCCGGGCTGACCTCGCAGAACATCGCGGGCTGCAGCTCGGACAGGTACGGAACCGAGCGTGACATGCCGCCTGTCGTGTGGTGCTCGGTCAGCCGGTACGTCGTCGCCACGTACGGGTAGACCTCGGCGCCGTCCTCGCCGTCCGGGGGGTTGTACCGGTTCTCGGGCCGGTCGTACTGCTGCCGGCGCGGGTTCGCGCGCTGGGCGTAGAGCGGGTTGTCGTACGGCGACTCGTGCGGCTCGTAGTGCGTCGGCAGCGGGCCGTCCTCGAGGCCCTGCGGGACGAACAGCCACGAGCGCCCGTCCGACTGGAGGATGAACGGGTGGTCGCCGGCGATCGCGTCCTCGGCCTCCGCGTCGTCGGGCGGCACGTATGCCGGCTCCTTGTCCTCCTCGAAGTCCGGCACGTCGAGGCCCGTCCACTTGCCGTCCTCGGGGTCCCACCAGACGAACCTCTTGCGCTCCGACCACGGCTTGCCGTTCGGGTCGGCCGAGGCGCGGTTATAGAGGATGCGCCGGTTCGCCGGCCACGCCCAGGCCCACTCGGGCGCGACGTAGGTCTGCTCCCAGTGCGGTTTCTTGCGGGCGGCCTGGTTGATCCCGTCCTTGAAGACGCCGCAGTAGATCCAGCAGCCGCAGACCGTCGAGCCGTCGGGCTTCAGCTTGGGATAGCCGTCGAGGAACGCTCCGGTTGCGATCTCCCAGCCGCTCATCTCCCGGAGCACGGCTTCGGCGTCGGGCTCCTGGATCTGCGTATGGGTCGGGTACTCCCAGCGCAGCGCCCCGAGCAGGAAGTCGCGCGGCTCCTCGGACCCGGCCAGCTTCTGCTTGAGGAGGCGCCCGAGGTGGAAGTAGAACCACAGGTCGGAGCGGCAGTCGTCCCTCGGCTCCGTCGCCGTCCAGTGCCACTGGACGAGTCGCTGGGTGTTCGTGAACGACCCGTCCTTCTCCGTGTGGGCCGACGCGGGCAGGAAGAACACCTCCGTCGGGATCTCGTCCGTCTTCAGCTCCCCCGACTCGATCTCGGGGCTGTCGTGCCAGAACGCCGCCGACTCGATCTCGACCAGGTCGCGGACGACCAGCCAGTCGAGCTTGGCGAGCGCGAGCCGGTGCGCCCGGGAGTTGGCGTTCCCGACCGCCGGGTTCTCTCCGGCGAGGATGTAGCCCTTCACCTTGCCGTCGAGCATCTGCAGGGTCGTCCAGTAGGCCGAGTTGTCGTCGTCCACGCGGGGGAGCCGCTCGTAGAGCCAGTCGTTCTCCTTGGTCGCGTGCTCGCCGAAGAACGCCTTCATCTGGCTGATCCAGAAGGCGTCGAAGTGGCCCCACCAGCCGCTCGGCGACGTGTTCGCCGCGAGGAACTCGTCGAAGCTGCCGGAGTAGCCGCTGTGCGGCATCGGCAGGTAGCCGGGCAGGATGTTGAAAAGCGTCGCGTTGTCGGTCGACCCCTGGATCGAAGCGTGCCCGCGCAGGGCGATGATGCCGCCGCCCGGCCGGCCCATGTTCCCGAGCAGCTGCTGGATGATCGCCGCGGTGCGGATGTACTGGACGCCGACCGTGTGCTGGGTCCAGCCGACCGCGTAGCAGAAGGCGCTCGTCCGCTCGCGGCCCGAGTTCTCCGTCAGCGCGCGGGCGACCTCGAGGAAGTCCTCGACGCTGCAGCCGCAAGCCTCCGCCACCAGCTCCGGCGTGTAGCGACGGTAGTGCTTCTTTAGCAGCTGGAAGACGCAGCGCGGGTGCTGGAGCGTCGGGTCCTCCTCGGGAGGCTCGCCGTGCCGGAGGCCACCGCCGTGGCCGCCGTGGCCGGACTGCTCGCCCCTGGTCTTGAAGTCCGGTCGCGCCTGCTCCTTCGGGACGCCTTCGTACCGCCACGTCGACGAGTCGTACTCCCCCTTGTCGGGGTCCCAGCCGGAGAACAGGCCGTCGAGGTCCTCGGTGTCGGCGTACTCGTCGGTGATGATCACCGGCGCGTTCGTGTAGTGCTTGACGTACTCCTCGAAGTGGAGGTCGTGCTCGAGGATGTAGTTGACGATCCCGCCGAGGAAGGCGATGTCAGAGCCGGCGCGGATCCCGACCCACTTCGTCGCCATCGCGCTCGTGCGGGTGAAGCGCGGGTCGACGTGGATCACCTGCGCGCCGCGCTCCCTGGCCTCCATCACCCACTGAAAGCCGACCGGGTGGTTCTCGGCCATGTTCGAGCCCATGATCACGATGCAGTCGGAGTTCTGGAGATCCTGCTGGAAGTCCGTCGCGCCGCCTCGTCCGAACGAGGCCCCCAGACCGGGGACCGTGGAGCTGTGTCATATGCGCGCCTGGTTCTCGACCTGGACGATGCCGAGGGCGAAGAACAGCTTCTTGATCAGGTAGTTCTCTTCGTTGTCGAGCGTCGCGCCGCCGAGGTTGCCGATCGCCATCGTGCGGTTCCGTTCGTCGTCCCAGGTGGCGGCCCGGGTCTCGGCGATCCGGTCGGCGATCATCTCCATCGCCTGGTCGAGCGAGAGCTCTTCCCAGCGCGTGCCGTACGGGCGGCGGTACTTGACCTTGTACTCGCGCAGCGGGCTCCGGACGTACGAGCGCGAGGCCTGCCCCTTCGGGCAGAGGCGGCCGCGTGAGATTGGGCTCGCCGGGTCGCCTTCGATGTGACTCACGTCGCCGTCCTTGACGTAGACGAGCTGGCCGCAGCCGACCGCGCAGTACGGGCAGATCGACTGCACGACGTGATCGGCTTGATCGATCCGCGGTCGCAGCGTGCGCGAGCGCTTCGACTGGGCGGCGCGGCCGAGGGCGAGCGGATCTCCCTCGCGGAGCTGGCGTAGCAGAGGCCAGGAGGCGATCGCCTTGCCGAGCGTCATGCCTCGTACAGGTTGCCTGAACGGCTGATGCGTAAACGGTTCGGGGTGCGATCTTCCGCGGCTGCGGGTGGCCCGCGCGTCAGGGCAGGATCAGGTGGCTGTCGCCGAACTCGTGCCAGAGGTAGCCGTGGCGCAGCGCGGCGCGGTAGCTGTGCTCGAGCAGCTCGTCGCCGGCCGCGGCTCGCAGGAGCTGGAGGTGCGAGGCCTCGGGCTCGTGCCAGCCGGTGAGCAGGCCGTCCACCGCCCGGAGCCCGCGCTGGGGCGTGACGACGAGGTTCGTCCAGCCTGCTCCGGCTTCGAGGGAGCCGTCGGGCAGGGCCACGGTCTCGAGCGCGCGGACGGCGGTGGTGCCGACCGCGACCACGCGACCGCCCCAGGCGTGGACTCCGTCGACCAGCCGCGCCGTCTCCTCGGGAACGCGGTAGCGCTCCGGGTACGGCGGCTCGTGCCGCTCCGGCGACGAGACGCCGGTGTGGAGCGTGACCGGCGCGACCAGCACGCCGCTTGCCGCGAGCCTTGCGACGAGCTCCCCGGTCAAGGGTCGCCCGGCACTCGGCATCTCGGCGCTGCCGGGCTCCAGCGCGAACGCCGTCTGGTACGCCTCGAGCGGCCAGGCGCGGTCGAGGTAGCGGTAGCGGATCGGATGGCCGTGGCGCTCCAGGTAGCGCTCGACCGGGGCTGGCAGCTCGAGCCGCGCGAGCCAGAGCCGGCCGCTGCCGGCGTAGCGGGCGAGGAGCCGCGCGCCGCCGCCGGCCGGGAGCTTCAGCTCCTCGCCCGCGCTCGCGCCGCCGAAGGACGTCTCGCCCAGGCGCAGCTCGACGACCCAGAGGTTCGGCGCATCGTCGGGCGATGGGGTCGAGAGGCGCAGCTCGAGCTCCTGCCCGTCGCGCCGGCGAGCGGGAACGGCGGCCGGAAGCGTCGCCGAGGTGTTGACCACCAGCAGGTCGCCCGGCGCCAGGAACGACGGGAGCTTGTCGAAGCGGGAATGGACGATCAGGCCCGTGCTCCGGCTCGCCACGAGCAGCCGGACGCCGTCGCGGGGCAACCCGCGCGCCTCGGGAGGCTCGTGCGCCTCAAGCCGGGGCGGGAGCTCGAACGCGGGCGCGCTCACAACGCATTCTCCCGACTGACAACGTGTCGACCGGTCAGTGCAGACGGCCGCCCGGGCAAAGCCCGGACGGCCTGGAAGCGCCGTCGCAAGCGCCGGCTCAGGCGGGCGCTCCCGCGAGCTCGGCGGCCCGGTGGCGGCCGCTCGGGACGTCGCCTTCGAGCAGCGCCAACAGCCCCGGGACGCTCGCCTCCGGGAGCGGCCGGTCCGAGATGTCCTCGCCCGGAAAGGCCTCCTGCTGCAGCCTCGTGCGCATGTCGCCTGGGTCGACGGCGTACACGCGCAGCCCCGGGTGCTCTGCCGCCAGGATCGCCGTCAGCTGGTCGAGCGCGGCCTTGGACGACCCGTAGCCGCCCCAGCCCTCGTACGGCTCGACCGCGGCATCCGAGGTGACGTTCAGGATCCGCGCGCCCGGAGCTAGCCGGGGCAGGGCGAGCTGGACGAGGGCGAGCGGCGCGACCGTGTTGACCTCGTAGACGCGGTGCAGCTCCGCCAGCGGGTACGCGCGCAGCGCCGGCTGCGGGCTCGGCCCCAGGACGCTCGCGTTGTTGACGAGCGCGTCGATCCGCTCGCCGGCGGCGCCGACGAGGGCGCGGCGGTGAGCAGGATCGGTGACGTCGCCTGCGATTGCAGTGACGCGTGGCTCGTGCGCCCACGTCGCTGCGAGCGCGTCCGCGCCGCGCGCGTCGACGACCAGATCCCAGCCGCGCCCGACGAGGGCCTGAGAAAGGGCGCGGCCGAGACCGCGAGAGGCTCCGGTAACGATGGCGGTAGGCATGACCCCACCGTACGAGCGCGGCGGTCCGAGCCGCCACGGGTAATTGGTCCTAGGACCGACGGGAGCGCACCGCGTAGAGCGCCGCTTGCGTGCGGTCGGAGACGCCGAGCTTCGCGAGCACGTGGCTGACGTGCGTCTTGACGGTCTTCTCCGCGATCCCGAGCTCCAGCGCGATCCGCTTGTTCGCGAAACCCCGGCCGATCAGGTCGAGCACCTCCTGCTCGCGCGGGGTCAGCTCGGCCTGCTCGGCGCGCCGGTCGCTGCCGAGCGCGTCCACGAGCCGGGCCGCGACCGCGGGGTCGATCAGCGCCTCGCCGGCGGCCGCGAGCCGGATCGAGCGGGCGAGCTCCCGGGGCTCGACGTTCTTCAGCAGGTACCCCGCCGCGCCGGCGCGCAGCGCGGGCAGCAGGCGCTCGTCGTCGAGGAAGCTCGTGAGCACGACGACGCGCGCGCCGGGCACGCGCGTCCGCAGCTCCCGCATTGCGCCGACGCCGTCGAGGCGCGGCATGACGAGGTCGATCAGCACCACGTCCGGGCGCAGCCGCTCGCCCTCGGCGAGCGCCTCCTCGCCGTCCGCCGCCTCGCCGACGACGGCCATCCCC
>JBKPNB010000186.1:0-5849 GCA_046732395.1 Actinomycetota bacterium
ACGTTGGCCCGGCCGCCGCCCCCGCCGCCGACCAGCGCCGCCGCCTCGCGGACCACATCCGAGGCCGACAGCCCGCGGTCGACGGCGGAGTCGCTGAAGCTGGCGACGATCGCCACCTTGCCGTTGCCGGCCTCGACGCCCCCCATCACCACCGCGGCGTCGCCGGTCCGCGACCGGATCCGGTCGGCGAGGTCGAGCAGGTTGCGCTGGTCGGCGCCGTGCCCGCGGGCGACGATCACCCGGATCCCGTCGATCTCCTCGCCCCCGGCGCCGAGCTCGGCCGCCTCCTTCGCCTGCTCGCCGCGCTCGAGATCGGCGAGCCTCGCCTCGAGCTCGGCGATCCGCTCGCCGGCGTGGCGCGCGCCGGCGACCGCGTCGCGGCTCCGAAGCAGGCCGGCGGCCTCGTCGAGCGCCGCGCTCCGGGACCGGAACCAGTCGATCGCCGCCGGCCCCGTCAACGCCTCGATCCGGCGGACATTGGCGGCGCTCGATCCTTCGCCGACGATGGCGAAGATGCCGACCTCGGCGGTCGAGGCGACGTGGGTCCCCCCGCAGAGCTCGCGCGAGACGTCCTCGACCTCGATCACGCGAACCCAGTCGCCGTACTTCTCCCCGAACAACGCCATCGCGCCGAGCGCCTCGGCCTCGGCGCGCTCCATCTCGAGCGCCCGCACCGGTCGGCTCGCCTTGACCCACGCGTTTACCCGCCCCTCGATGTCGCGAACCTCGTCGGCGGCGAGCGGGGCCCCGTGGGTGAAGTCGAAGCGGAGCTTGTCGGGGCGCACCGCCGAGCCGGCCTGGCGGACGTGGGTGCCGAGCCGCTCCCGTAGCGCCGCGTGGAGGAGATGGGTGGCGGTGTGGTTGCGCATCGTCGCGTGGCGCGTCGGGCGCTCGACCTCCGCCTCGACCCGCTCCAATCGATCGACGCCGTCGCCCGCGCCGCGGACCCGCAGCGCTTGGTCATCGCCGACCCGGTAGACGTCGAGGACCTCGAGCGGCGTATCGCCCGCACGGACCACGCCGGAGTCGGACACCTGGCCCCCGCCCTCGGGATAGAACGGGCTCTCCTCGAGCTTCACCAACGATTCCCCGTCACCGTCGAGCGCGCGAGCGGCGAGCACCCCGGTCTCGGTCCGCAGCGTCTCGTAGCCGACGAACTCGCTCGCCGGGGCCGCGGAGACGAACTCGATCACCGCCTGGTGGCGGTCGGCGGCCTCAGGCGCCGCCGCGCCGCCCCGGGCACGTGCCCGCTGGCGCTCCATCAGCGCCTCGAACCCCTGGTCGTCGACCGACAGCCCCTCCTCGGCGAGGAGCTCCTTCGTCAGGTCGTAGGGGAAACCGTAGGTGTCGTGGAGACGGAAGGCGTCGGCGGCGTCGATCCACGAGGTCCCCGCCGCCTTCGCGTCGGCGACGAGCCTGCCGAGCAGCTCGCTGCCGCGATCGAGGGTGCGGCCGAAGCTCTCCTCCTCGTCGTTCACCCACCGCATCACGGTCGCCCGCTCCGCCGCCAGGTGCGGGTAGGCCCCGGCGAGCAGCTCGATCGCGCAGTCGGCGAACCGCCCGAGGTAGGGCGCCTCGAGCCCGAGCGCCCGTCCCTGCTGGATTGCGCGCCGCATGATCCGCCGCAGGACGTAGCCGCGGTCCTCGTTCGAAGGGACGACGCCGTCGGCGAGCAGGTTGACCATCCCCCGCGAGTGGTCGGCGAGGATTCGCATCGCCCGAGTCGCCTTCGGATCGTCCTCGTAGCCCCGCCCGGAGAGCTCCTCGGCGAGCTCGACGAGCGGCCGAAAGAGGTCGGTCTCGAAGATCGAGTCGACTCCCTGGAGGATCGTCGCCATCCGCTCCAGCCCGAGCCCGGTGTCGATGTTCTGCTTCGGCAGCTCGGTCAGCGAGCCGTCCTCGGCGAGGAACAGCTCCATGAAGACCAGGTTCCAGTACTCGAGGTAGCGGTCGGTGTCGTCGCCCGGTCGTAGGTCGTCGGAGCCGAAGGCGGGGCCGCGGTCGATGTAGAGCTCCGAGCACGGCCCGCAGGGGCCGGTCGGACCGGCCTGCCAGAAGTTCTCCGAGCGGGGCAGGAGCACGATCCGCTCCTCCGGAATCCCGCGCGACCTCCAGATCTCGATCGCAGCGGTGTCGGGGCCGAGCCCGAGCTCGCCGTCGCCCCCGAACACGGTCGCCCAGATCCGGTCCTCCTCGAACCCGAACCCCTCGATCGAGAGCTCGAGGGCGTAGTCGACCGCCCCCTCCTTGAAGTACTCGCCGATGCTGAAGTTGCCGAGCATCTCGAAGAAGGTGAGGTGACGACGGGTCCGGCCGACCTCCTCGATGTCGGGGGTGCGAAAACAGCGCTGGGAGGTCGTCAGCAGGTTGGCGGGCGGCGCCTCGCGGCCCAGGAAGTAGGGCTTCAGCGGCTGCATCCCGGCGATCGTCAGCAGCGTCGAGGTGTCGTCGGGCGCGGGGACGAGCGACGCCGAGGGAAGGCGCCGGTGCCCGCGCTCCCCGAAGTAGCGCAGGAACGTCTCGCGGATCTCGTCCGCCGTCATCAAACAGCTGCGGCGGCTTCGCCGCCGCACATGCGAGTTTCGGTGCTAGGAAGCTGTCTCAGAACTCCCGCGTGTGCGGCTGGCGAGCGGCGGGGCGCGGCGGGCAAGGACGCAGTCGGCGTGGCGTGGCCTTGTGCCACGCGAGCCGACGAGGACGCGGCCCGGCGTGCTCCGGCGCCGCCAGACGTGCGCGAGGGGGTTTTGAGCCAGCTTCTAACGCACCTCATGGGAAGCCCTGACAGTCTAGGAGGCCGTTTCGGAGTCGCCGGGTGCGGGGCCGGCAGCTTCGAGGGACGCCCGCGGCTGCGAGCGAGGGTTGACATTTGCTATGCGCGCATATAATATGCACGCTTATGAATACCTCTTACACATACACGCACACGGTCGAGGCGGACGTCAGCGCGGAGGCAATCTGGTCGCTCTACGAAGACGTGAAGACATGGCCCGAATGGGACGCGCAGGCGGAGTGGGTGACTCGCGACGGGCCGTTCGAGACCGGCACGACCGGAGCGATGAAATTCGCGGGCCAGGAGCCCCTCCACTACCGGCTCGCGAAGGTCGAGCCCGGCCGCGAGTTCGTCGACGAGACGCCGGTCGGCGACCTCGTCGTACGCGTCTCGCATCTCCTCGAGCCGCTCGGCTCGGAGCGCGTCCGCATCACCTATGCGGCGGAGATCGACGGCCCCGCGGAGCCGGCGAACCAACTCGGTCCGGCGATCACCGGCGACTTCCCAGACACGATCGCGTCGCTTGTCGCGCTCGCGAAGGAGCGGGAGCGATAGCCGGTCGCACGCCGCGGACGCGGTTCGGTGGGCGCGAGCGAAGCCCCGGCTTCCTGCTCTGGCGCACGACGTTGGCGTGGCAGCGGCGGATCCGCGAGGCGCTGGCGCCGCACGATCTGACGCACGTCCAGTTCGTGCTGCTGGCGTCGCTGTGGTGGCTCACCGACCGTGGAGGCGAGACGCCCACCCAAGCCCGGCTCGCCGAGCAGGCCGGGACCGACGGGATGATGACGAGCCAGGTCCTCCGCAGACTCGAGGCTCGCGGGCTGCTCGCGCGTGCCGCCGACGCCCGCGACCGGCGTGTGCGGCGTCTGGACCTCACGCCCGCGGGCCGCGAACTGATCGCCGCTGCGCTCGCCGACGTCGAGCGGGCGGACGGCGACTTCTTCGCGCCGCTCGGTCGTCGGCAAGTCGCTTTCCTCGAGGCGCTCGCCGCGTTGGCCCCCTCTCTCCCCCGCAAGAAGTAGGAGGAATTCATGACCGAGACACAGATGAACGCTGTGCGGCTGTCCGGGCCGGGCGATCCAGCCAAGCTCGCCTACGAGCGAATTCCGACGCCGCAGCCCGGGCGCGGCGAGGTCCTGGTTCGGGTTCACGCGGCGGCGATCACGCGCGACGAGCTCGAGTGGCCCGAGGACCGGCTGCCGGCGATCCCCTCGTACGAGTTCTCGGGCACGGTCGCCGCAACGGGTCCCGAGGTCGGGCGCGTCCACGTTGGCGAGGAGGTCTACGCACTGTCCCCCTTTGACCGCGACGGCGCAGCGGCTGACTACGCGCTCGTGCCGGAGGGCGTCCTCGCCGGCAAGCCGGCCACCCTCGACCACCTCGAGAGCGCTGCGCTACCGCTGGCGGGCCTCAGCGCGTGGCAGGGCCTGTTCGACCACGGGAAGCTCGCGGCAGGCGAGCGGGTCCTCATCCACGGCGGCGCGGGCGGCGTCGGGGCGCTCGCGGTTCAGCTCGCCCGCGAGCGCGGGGCCCATGTGATCGCGACGACCTCGCCGCCTTATCTGGACGCGGTGCGCGGCCTCCGCGCCCATGAGGTGATCGCCTCCGCCGGCTTCGAGGATCGTCTCGACCCGGTCGACCTCGTGTTCGACACCACGGGCGGCGACCGGCTCGAGCGCTCGCCCGCCGCCCTCGCCGACTGCGGGAGGCTGGTGTCGATCGCCGCCGAGCCCCCGGACATCGCCGAGGGTCGCGGCATCACCGCGCTCTTCTTCGTCGTCGAGCCGAACTCCGAACAGCTCGCGGTGATCGCTCGGCTTGCCGATGACGGGCGGCTCCGCGTGACGATCGACCGCACCTACCCGCTCGCGGACGCCCGCGCCGCGTTCGAGCGAAGCCTCGCGCACCAAGGCCGCGGCAAGATCGTGCTGACCGTGCCCAGCTAGCCGCCGCCCTGACGACGACCCGCCGGCAGACGGGGTGTCTTCAGCGCTCGATCGTCCCCCGGCCGACGACCAGGTCGCCGCTCAGAAGGCACGCCGTCTGCCCGGGCGCGACCCCGTAGGCCGGCTCGGCGAGCGCGATCTCGAGGCGCTCGTGAGCGCCGGCGGGGAGCGGCGGCGCCCAGCAGGCGATCGACGGCGCGTGGTAGCGCAGCTTGACCCGGTCGACCCGGGCGCCGGGGCGGTGGAGGGTCGCGTCGCGGAGGCGGACCCGCCGCGTCGCGAGCTCCTCGCGGGCCCCGACCGTGACCCGGTTCGAGGCCGCGTCGGTAGCCAGCACGTAGAGCGGCCGGTGCGCTGCGACGCCGAGGCCGCGGCGCTGGCCGACGGTGAAGTGGTGGTGGCCGCGGTGACGGCCGAGAACGCGCCCGGCGCGGTCGACGACCTCGCCGTCGCGGTCGCGGAGGCCGCGGTGGCGGGCGAGGAACGAGCGCTTGCCCTCGCCGGCGAGGAAGCAGAGATCCTGGCTCTCGCGCTTGCTCGCAACGGCGAGGCCGGCGGCGGCCGCCAGCTCGCGAACCCGCGGCTTCTCGAGCGCGGCGAGGGGGAACCGGATCCGGGCGAGGGTCGCCGGGCGGACGCCCGCGAGCATGTAGGTCTGGTCCTTGGCGGCGTCGGCGGGGCCCGCGAGCAGCGGCCCCTCGCCGTCGTCGGCGACCCGCGCGTAGTGGCCGGTAGCGAGTGCGCCGGCGCCGAGGCGGTCGGCGAGGGCGAGCATCGCGTCGAGCCGCAGCTCGCCGTTGCAGGCGACGCAGGGGTTGGGGGTGCGGCCGGCGGCGTAGCCGCCGAGAAACGGGTCGACGACGGCGCGGTGGAACTCCGCCGTCAGGTCGAGGGTGAGGTGCGGGAGCGCGAGCGAGTGGGCGAGCGCGCGGGCGGCGACCACCGCCTCCGGCGAGCAGCAACTGCGGGTGCCGTCGGTGCGGCGATCGGCCCACAGCTTGAGCGTCACGGCGACGACGTCGGCGCCGCGCTCGCGCTCGCGAAGCGCCGCCACCGCCGAGTCGACGCCGCCGCTGAGAGCGACCAGGACCCGCTCGCCCGTGCCCGGCGCCGCGGCGAGCGCGGTTCCCGAC
>JBKPNB010000187.1:0-4472 GCA_046732395.1 Actinomycetota bacterium
GCCCAGCGCCGCGCGATCATCGCCAACCTCGGGGCCGAGGCGGCGGACTCGGCCGCGCTCGCGCTCGAGGCCCGCGACCGCGGCGCCCTCGCGGGCGAAACGCTCGCCGGCGCGCTCTTCAACCTCGCCGGGTACGCGACCTGGCTGGCGGCCGCGCGGTCGCTGCGGGCGTCTCGGCCATTATAGCGTTTTCGTTATATAGCTAGAATGTGATCAGAAATGGTCACCGCCGGACCGATGCTCAAGGCGGCCCGACAGCGGGCCGGGCTTACCCAGCACGAACTCGCCAGGCGCCTCGGGATGACCCAGCCCGCAATCGCCCGGCTCGAGAGGCCGGGGGCGAACCCGCGGCTCCAGACGCTCATCAATGCGGTGGAGGCGACAGGCCATACGCTCGACGCCCGGCTCGCGCCCCGGAGGGCGGGGATCGACGAGACCCTCGTCGCCGCGAGCCTTCGGGAATCACATGCCGAGCGCCTGCACCACTTCGAGGCCCTCTACGCGACAGCGAAGGATCTCAGCGGGCGGGCGTTCGGGCGCGATGGATCCTAAGGACCGAATCCCGGCCGAATGGGGACCGGACCTCGACGCGAAAGGGATCCTGGAGCGCCTCACCGCGGCCGGCGTTGACTTCGTCGTCATCGGGGGCATTGCCGTCATCCTTCACGGATTCCCGCGGCTCACGCGTGACCTCGACATCGCATTCGCCCCGGACCCGGCCAATCTCCAGGCGCTCGGCGATGTCCTTGTTGTCCTCGACGCGCGGCTGCGCGACGTGGAAGAGGACGTTCCGTTCGTGCCTGACGCGCGGACGCTGGAGGGAACCGAGCTCCTGACGCTGGAGACGTCTGCCGGCTGGCTCGACGTCCATCGAAGCATCGAGGGAGCGCCTGCCTACAACCGGCTCCGTGCCAGGGCCGAACGCGTGAACCTCGGAGCCTTCAGCGTCTTGCTGGCCTCGGTGGACGACCTGCTCGCGATGAAGCGAGCGGCCGGCCGCCTACAGGACCTGACCGATATCGAGGCGCTCGAAGCGATCAAGCGCCTGCGGAAGCGCTAACCCAGCCGCGCCCTGAGCGCCTCGAACTGGCGCTGGATCTCGTCCGGGAGCCGGTCGCCGAAACGGGCGAGATGCTCCTCGACCTGCGGGATCTGCGCCGCGACCTCCCTCGGGTCGACCTCCAGCAAGTGCTCGATCTCATCCGCCGAGCAGTCGAGGCCGTCGGTGTCGAGCGAGTCGGGCGTCGGGACGAGCCCGATCGGGGTCTCGACCGCCTCGCCCTCGCCATCGCAGCGGCGGAAGATCCATTCCAGGACGCGGCTGTTCTCGCCGAACCCGGGCCAGATGAACTTGCCCTCATCGTCCTTGCGGAACCAGTTGACGAGGAAGATCCGCGGCATCTGGTTCGGGTGCTTGCGGCCGAGCGCGAGCCAGTGGGCGAAGTATTCGGCCATGTCGTAGCCGCAGAACGGGAGCATCGCCATCGGGTCGAAGCGCAGCTTGCCGACCTCGCCGGCCGCGGCCGCCGTCGTCTCCACCGACATCGTCGCCCCGAGGAAGACGCCGTGCTCCCAGTCGAACGACTCCGACACGAGCGGCACCGCCGTCGCCCGGCGGCCCCCGAACAGGAAGGCGTCGATCGGTACCCCGTTCGGGTCCTCCCACTCCGGGGCGATCGAGGGGCATTGGGCGGCCGGCACGGTGAAGCGGGCGTTCGGGTGCGCGGCGGGCTCATCCGAGTCGGGGGTCCAGTCGTTGCCCTTCCAGTCGATCGCGTGCGCCGGCGGCTCGCCGGTCATCCCCTCCCACCAGATGTCGCCGTCATCGGTGAGCGCACAGTTGGTGAAGATCGTGTTCCGCTCCACCGTCTCCATCGCGTTCGGGTTCGTCTTGTGCGAGGTGTTCGGGGCGACGCCGAAGAAGCCGGCCTCGGGATTGACGGCGTAGAGCCGCCCGTCCTCGCCGAACTTCATCCAGGCGATGTCGTCCCCGACCGTCTCCGCCGTCCAGCCCTCGAGGGTGGGGATCAGCATCGCCAGGTTCGTCTTGCCCGAAGCCGAGGGGAAGGCGCCGGTGACGTACTTCACCCGGCCCTCGGGCGAGGTCAGCTTGAGGATCAGCATGTGCTCGGCCATCCACTCCTCGTCGCGGGCCATCGCCGAGGCGATCCGCAGCGCGAAGCACTTCTTGCCGAGCAGCGCGTTTCCGCCGTAGCCGGAGCCGTAGGACCAGATCTCGCGCGCCTCCGGGAAGTGCACGATGTACTTGTTGGCCGCGTTGCACGGCCACGGGACATCGCGCTCGCCCGCGGCGAGCGGCGCCCCCACCGAGTGCAGGCAGGGGACGAACTCGCCGTCGTCGCCGAGGACGTCGAGTGCCCCCTTGCCCATCCGGGTCATGATCCGCATCGAGGTCGCGACGTAGGCCGAGTCGGTGAGCTGGACCCCGATGTGGGCGATGTGCGATCCCAGCGGCCCCATCGAGAACGGGACCACGTACATCGTCCGCCCCCTCATCGAGCCCTTGAAGAGGTCGGTGAGCACCTCGCGCATCTCGCCGGGCTCGCGCCAGTTGTTCGTCGGTCCGGCGTCCTCCTCCCGCTCCGAGCAGATGAAGGTGCGGTCCTCGACCCTCGCCGTGTCGTCGGGGTCCGAGCGCGCCAGATAGGAGTTCGGCCGCTTCGCGTCGGAGAGCCTCTCGAACGTCCCCGCCTCGACGAGCTCCTGGCAAAGGGCGTCGTACTCCTCCCCGGACCCGTCGCACCAGTGGACCGACTCGGGCTCGGTCAGCTCGGCGACCCGATCGACCCACTCGCGCAGCTTGGCGTGGGTGGAAAGGGCCTGGGTGGACGCGGCCGCGGACTCGCTCAACGCTCGGAAGCTCCTCTCTCGGTGCCGAAATGACTTACGCCCGAGGATTGATACCCGCGGGCGTAGGGGCCATTCTGGCGGAATCGGCGGCGCCGCGACGCGTCACCCGCTCGGTGGGCGAGTCGCACCGATAGATTCCCGCGCCGCCATGCGCTTCTACGAGTACGAATCGCGGCGGATCGTCGAGCGGGCCGGGATCCCGGTCACAAAGTACGGGTTCTGCACCAGCGCGGACGAGGCCCGCCGGTCGGCCGAGGAGATCGGCGGACCGACCGTCGTCAAGTCGCAGGTCCTCACCGGCGGGCGGATGAAGGCGGGAGGGGTCAGGTTCGCGGACACGCCCGACGAGGCGGCCGAGCACGCGGCCGCGATTCTCGAGCTCGAGATCAACGGCCAGCGGCCGAAGGGCGTCCTCGTCGACCCTAAGGCCGACGTCGCCCACGAGTACTACGCCGGGGTGATCTGGGACGGGACCGCGAAGCGGCCGATGATGCTGTTCAGCGATATGGGCGGGATCGACATCGAGGAGGTGGCGGCCAGCCATCCCGACCACGTCGGTCGCGGCCACCTGTCGAATCTGCTGCCGGTCCCCGACTTCGAGGCGAAGCAGGTGATCGCCGCCACCGGGGTAACGGGCTCGGAGCTCAACCGGGCGACGGCCGTCCTCGCCCGGCTGGCCCGCCTCCAGCGCGAGCGCGACATGACGCTGGCGGAGATCAACCCGCTGGCGCGGCTCGCCGATGGGAGCTTCGTCGCCCTCGATGCCCACATGGAGATGGAGAACGAGGCGAAGCCGAGGCAGCGTGAGCTGCTGGAGGGAGTGCTCGGGATCGATCCCGGGGACGCCCGCGAGCCGTACGAGCCGAGCGAGTTCGAGCGCAGTGTGAAGGCGATCGACGCCGCCGACCACCGCGGCGTGATCCAGGGCAAGGACCACGGCTTCGACGGCAACCTCGGGCTCGTGATCGGCGCCGGCGGTGGATCGCTGACCCTGACCGACGCCGTCCGCAGCCAGGGAGGCAGGCCCGCGAACTACACCGAGATCGGCGGCAACCCGTCGGTGGCGAAGGCGTGCGGGCTGGCGAAGGAGGTGCTGTCGAAGGACGGGGTGTCGAAGATCGCGGTGATGATGTCGATCGTCTCCAACACCCGCGTCGACATCGTCGCCCGCGGGGTGATCAAGGCCTGTCTCGAGCTCGGCAGGGATCCCGGCGAAGCGATCGCCATCTTCCGCATCCCGGGCGCCTGGGAGGAGGAGGGGTTCAAGATCCTCGACCGCTACGGGGTCGATTACTGCGACAGGTCGGTTTCGATGTGGGAGGCGGCTGGCCGGGCGGTGGCGAAGATCCAGGGGGACCGCGCAGGATGAGCAAGCAGCAGGCAGCAAGCAGCAAGCAGCGAGTTGCGCCCATCGCTGCTCGCTGCTCGCTGCTCGCTGCTCCCTGGGGCTGGGTTTGCTGACGTGTCCATCCTTCTCAGCTCCGACTTCACCTTCATCGTCCAGGGCATCACCGGCCGCGAGGCGGTCAACCTGACCCGCGAGTGCCTGGATTACGGGTCGAAGGTGGTCGGCGGGGTGACGCCGGGGCGCAGAGGCCGCG
>JBKPNB010000188.1:0-9025 GCA_046732395.1 Actinomycetota bacterium
CTCTGAGAGGTCGAGAACACCGCCTTGACGGTGTAGGTGTGCGACCACGGCAGTGTCTTCGTGTAGGCCAGGTAGCCGCCGACAACGATGACGACGATCAGGATCAGGCCCACGACCCAGTTCGGAAGCTTGTGCCGGGCCGGGGGTCTCATCGGTCCCTCGCCGTCAGCTGGTGGGACGGGATCCGCGTGTCCTTGAGGACGCGTGTGCCGTTCTGCTTGGTGAAGAGCGTCGTCGGCCCGCGCGAGCCGGGGATGTTGGGGATGACCTGGGCCGGACTACTGGGCGGCTGCCCGGGGATGCGGAGGTCGCCGAAGTAGTAGCCGGTCTGACCGGGCTGGCAGTCGGCGTGGCGCTGGCCGGTGGGGGCGTATGCGTGGGCCTGGAGGATCGGAGCCGTGAACGGAGCGAACTTGCCCGGGTCCGAGGACGCCTCGCCGTTGATCCCGTTTGCCTGGATCCCCGAGTAGCTTGGGAGCCCGGCCTCGACCGGGCCGGGGACGCTGACCGTCGTGCCCGGCGCGAGCGACACGTTGGTCGTTCCGATCGGGAAGTTGATCTGGCTCTGGCGGAACGTGTAGCCGACCCGGTCGTGGTCGGAGAGCGCATTGGCGAGCTCGGCGAAGTCGTAGTTCCAGTAGTTGCAGACGGTCTGGGCCGGGACCACCCAGCGGGCCAATGGCTTCGCCTGGCCAAACGTCTGCTTCAGCCGTTGTAGGGAGATCTTGGTCGAGGGCTGCTGGACGGTGCGCAGGAGCCGGACGAAGACCGCGCGCAGGTCGTCGGAGGTCCCGACGCTCTTCGCCAGCACCGGCGCGCCGATCCGGATTGCGCTGTTGAGGTCGGGCAGGGCGAGTCGGAGCTGGTTGACGCCGGGGCGCAGGCGCTGGGACAGCTTCGCGAAGTCGGCCAGGAACGGGCGCTGGCGGCGGAGCTCGGCCGGTCCCTGCTCGAGCAGCGGCCTCGCCTCGACGATCGTCGCCTGCAGCGCCTGCGGATCGGACGAGATCGCGTCGAAGGCGATCGCGGCCTGGGTGAAGAGGTCCGACTGCTGAGCGGCCACTGGCGCGACGACCCGGGCCGTCCGGCCGAGCGAACTGATGAACTGCTCAAGCTTCGTCGATGGCGCGCCGAGCGTCTTCGCCACCGGATTGGCGTGGCGGAACAGCGGCCCGAGACGATCGATTGCCTCGTTCAGCGAGGTGCCGCGGGCAGCGAACGCGTTGCCAAAGCCGACCAGGCCCGCGCGTGCAGCGTTGCGGGTCTTCTGGTTGAAGGTATCGGAGATCGCGTCGAACTCCGTCTGCTTCTGGAAGCAGCCGTCCTTGGAGGTCTTCGGCTCGGTCTGCGAGAACGTCGCCAGGTCAGTGGGCAGGGGGCACTCGGTGTCGTCGAGGCCGTTGAAGACGAAGCCCTCGGGGGCTGGGCGACCAGTCCCGCGGATGATCTCCAGGTATTTGAGCCCGAACGTCGACTTGTAGCGGACGCGGAAGATCGAGTCCTCGGGGATCGGCGAGGAAGCCTTGTCGATCTTCAGGTTCATCATCGCCGCCACGCAGCAGGTGCCGGGATGGGCCTGGGCCTCGCTCGCGTTCGAGATCAGCTTGCCGCCGTGCGTCGTGCGGACCGGCTCGACCGACTCGATCACTCCGACCCGGGTGCCACCGATCCGGATCTCGTTGTCGTGGGTGACCCGGGCGGCGTTCGGGACGATCACCGAGACCCGGTAGACCGGGACGAACGGCAGCCCGCTGTTCGCGTTGTAGGCGAGGAAGACGGCGACGACGACGATCAGGGTCGTGATCGCGCCGACCATTGTCGGAGAGGAGGCGATCGCCTGGAACGGGTTGCCGCGGCGCCGTCGCATCAGCCGCCCAGCAGGTAGTCGAGGAGGTTCTGCGTGGCGCCGGCCGCACTCGAGCGGGGGGCGGGAGGCTGCGGGACTCCGCCGCCGGGAATCGCGCCGGAGCCGCCGCTGGCCCTGTGGCTGCCGCCGGCCGAGCCTTCGCTGGTGTTGCTGGAGCCGGTGCCCCGCTCCAGGCCGAGGATCCGCTCGAGGTTGTGGAGCGCGCCATGGCTGTGCGGCAGGACGCCGGGCGGGAGGTTCGGGGCCGGGCCCTGCCCGCCAACGCCCGACCCTGTCGGGGCCGGCGCCTCGCCGCCGCCCGCGCCGCTGGCGGTCGAGCCGGCGCTCGCTGTCGAGCCGGCGCCGGCGGAGCCGGTCGAGGCGGAGCCGCCGTTCCGAGTCTTCGCCGTCGCGCTGACCTCGGCGGCCGACGAGGCCTTTCTCGCCGCGGCGGCGGCCGGATTGCAGTATTGAAGCGCCGCCTTCGGCGTCGTCCCAGTCGGACACACCGACGGGTCGTAAGGCGGCAGGTTGAGATTCTCGTTGATCCCCGGCTGATTCGGCCCGAGCCAGGACACGCAAGGCGCCGTCCTCGTGATGTTGGTGGTGGTCCCGCCGCCGAGCGCGCCAACCCCGGGGGCGCCGGTAGTCGGATCGTGGCCGCTGGAGAAGTTGCCGCAGGGGCCGCTGTTGACGTCGTAGAGGGTGGGGCGCAGCATGTGGCCGGTCCGATCGAACTGGTTCAGCGCGCCGGTCTGGTAGTAGGCGTAGTTGAGGAGGCTCTCCATCCCGGTGTAGCCGGTTGGAGCGCTCCGACCAGTCGAGTAGCAGGGCTTCGTCTTCGGGCGCGAGGTCCCCGGCGGACAGGTGTTGGCCGCCCGGGCGTCGACGTCGGTCGCGCGGCTCGGCGAGTCGAGGTCCTGAAGAAACTTGGCCAGGATGTCGGCGACGGGCTGCGCGTCGACTCCGGCCCGCTTCAGCGCCTGCACCTCGTCGATCCCCTGGATGGCGACCTTCTTCCCTGGCATGGACGCCTGCCCGAGGGCATGGAGGGACGAGTTGGCCGAGCGGTTGAAGGGAGGCAGGTTCACCGCCAGCGTGTTCAGCCCCGGAGCCGCGGCATGGAGGTCGCGCAGCAGCGGCGTCGACTGGATCGCCGTGTTGCGCAGCGCCAGCGCCGTCGGCCCGAGCTGGTGGAGGAAGTCGTCGAGGTGGGCGAAGTCGGCGCTGAGGTCGTCGCGCACCGCCGCCGAGGCAGCCGCGGTCCGCCCGGCGGTCTGGATGAACTTGATGACGTTCGCCCGATTGCTGGCGAGGTCGCCGATGATCCGGTTGGAGTTGACGTTGAGATCGCGAATCGTCGCGTTCTGGCGGGCGAGGATGTCGAGAACTTTGCGGAGGTTGAACAGCGCCGGCGACCCGAGACGGATCGCCTGGTTGAGGGAGTGGGCGTTGCCCGCGAGCGCGGTGCCGAACTCGTTGATGAGCATGCCGAGGCGGTCGCGGTACGAGGTGCGAAGGGTGTTGAAGACGAGGTCATTCTGGACAGTCATCCGCACCCTGCTGGCGGGGATCTCGCCGTTGTCGGGGAGCGGCGGGCCCTTCGGCGTGCAGTCGATGAAGTACTCGGCGATCAGCGACTGGGGCTCCGACGCGCAGTGGGTGTTCTTGCCGAGCACCGAGAGCGGCCCGGAAAGCGAGACCGTCGCGACGGCGCGCTTCTTGGCGTTGACTTCGAGGCCAGTGACGGACCCCGCGTTAACGCCGCCGATCCGGACGTCGGAGCCATCGACGATCCCGAACGCGTTGTACATCTCGATCCGGTAGGTGTGGGAGTCGTCGGCCCCCGCCGAGGTCGTGACCAGCCAGGTGGCGGCGGCGAGCAGGGCGAGGGCGATTAGGGCGAGGCGTCTCACGGACCCACGGGCGCCGTCTGCTTGGGCTGGCAGCCGGTCGGGCCGGCGGTGAGATTGCCGCCGTCGGTGAACGGATTTGACCCGTCCTCGGCCGTGCGTTCGAGATTGCCCGGGCACCGCCGCGCGTTGTTGGTGTCGAGGGTGGCGAGGATCTGCGACGGGGTGAGAACGCCGGGCTGGGTCAGCAGCGGGAAGCCTGGAGTCGAAAAGGAGAATGGGTTGAGCGTCGACTCGATCCGCCCCACCCCGCCGTTCGCGTCGGTGACGCCGGAGGTCCCGAAGTCGTTGAACCAGCCGACCAGCTCGGGGGTGTAGGGACGGAAGAAGGCGAGCGGCGGGAGCCCGTTACGCAGCGCGCAGAGCGACTCGCCGAGTGCGCCCTGGGTGAAGTTGTTGTCGGCCGCCTGCTCGTAGTCGATGCTGGGATTCGCGCCGCAGGTCGGCGAGCCGCTGCCGACGCCGGCCTTGGCCAGGGGGACTGCGTCGCGCGTCAGCTCGATGAGATCGTTCTGGGAGCCCGGCCTCCGGATGATGTTCTGGAGGTCGGTGATCGTCGGCACCGCGTCGTGGGCGGTTCTCCGCAGCACGTGGAACCACGGCTGCAGCCGGTCGGCGACCGGCTTCGAAGCCGAGACCAGAGGGTCGAGGTCGTTGAGGGCCGCGCGGAGGTTGACGAACGTGGTGTTCGCCTCCCGCATGAAGCCGGGCAGCTTCTGGATCGTGGCGGCCAGCGCCAGCTTCTGGCGGGCGAGCGCGTTCATCGTCAGGTCCAGGTTGTGGACGAGCTCGGTGATCGCGGGCGCCCGCTGCGCGAGGGCGCCCGACAGCGAGGACGTGTTGACCAGCAGGCGCTCGAGGATGGGTGTGTTGCGGGTGAGCTGGTCGAAGACGCGGCGCGAGGTCGAGAGCAGGGGGTTCAGGTACCGAAACCCCTGGTTGGCCTGTCTCGCCGAGCCCTCGTAGGAGATGTCGAAGCCCTCGATGACGTGCTTGAAATCCTTGACCGTCTTCGGCGAGAGGGTGTTGAAAACCTGATCGAGATCGACCTCCGAGGTGGTCTGCGAGAGCGGGATCGCGCCGCCGTCGGGGATGTTCGGCGCCGTCGAGTTCGAGGGGGGCAACGTCAGCTCGACCTGCCGCCCGGCGACCGACGAGAGCGAGGTGGAACGGATCTGGGCGGTCGTCCCGGCCTTCAGCGGGGCGTAGTCGGAGTCGACCGAGAACTTGACCATCGCCTGGCCGTGTGGCCCGAGCGTGATGTCCTCGACCGAGCCCGCGGGAACGCCCGCGACGACGACCTGATTTCCCGTGACGAGCTGCGAGGCGTTCTGGAAGGCGGCGGTGACCGTGTAGGACGGCCCGCCCCCGAAGACGAGCAATCCGACAACGACCAGCGCGGCGACGAGCGCCACGATCGCGACGACCCTGGCGACGCCGGACCCTCTCAAAGTGCTCCGTTCGCGGCCATCCTGCACCCACGCACGATCTCCCGCGCGGGCAGCGAACCTACCAATGGCGCGAGAGGGTTGTCAAAGCATAACCGCGCCCCACCTACCCCATTCCGGCGGGTCTCCTCGCCCCCGCATTGAGTTCGCGTTAAGCGGCCGCCGGGCGCTCGTAGGGCGGGCGCTAGTGGAGCGTGCGTGTCGCGGCGGCGGGCTTGCCGAAGGGAACCTTGGCAACGACCTTGATCTTCGCCACCTCGCGGCCCTTCAGGCCCTTGCGGGCCCGGTTCGAGAGCGCCAGCTTCACCGCCTTGGTCGATCCGGCGGCGACCGAGACCCCGCGCTTCTCGGCGAGCTTGTGGCCGGCCCTGGTGGCCTTCACGTCCACCCCGGAGGCCTTCGAGCCGCTGCCGCTGAGCTTGATCGCGAGCTTGCCGCTCTTCCGCACCGCGGCGAGCTTGCCGCTCACGACCTTGAGCTCGACCTTGGGCCGGGCGAGCGGCGCCCCGCCGATGACGTGGAGGGTCGCCGACATCGACGGGCCGTGTATCGCGCAGTGGAAGACATAGTCGCCCGGGGCCAGGTATTGGGTGCCGTTGACCGCGGTGGTCGCCCCGCTCGGGATGATCTTGCTCACGAACAGCGGCTTGCCGCCCAGCGTCTTCCTGTTGTTCGCGAGGACGCTGTGCGAGGTGCCGCTGTAGCCGCTGCTAATCGTCGCGTTATGGAACTTCGCGACCTGGCCGCCGGTGATCGTGAAGCTCGAGGCGCTGTAGGAGCATTCGTTCACGCTCTTGCAAGTTGGCGCCGAGCTGATTATGTCGTCGCCGAGCGCGTACGCCGCCGCGAGCCCGAACCCGCACACGGCTGCGAGCGCGATCCCGAGCCTGATCGGACGACCCCTCATGCAGCGATTGATACCGCGCCCCGGGCGCCCGGGTTCAAACGGCCGGCAGCGGAGCGGTCAGCCGGCGGCCGCGAATCGCCGCGCCACCTCCCCCCAGTCGACTACGTTCCACCACGCGTCGATGTAGTCCGGCCGACGGTTCTGGTACTTCAGGTAGTAGGCGTGCTCCCAGACGTCGACGCCGAGCAGCGGCGTCTGGGCGTTGGAGATCGGCGAGTCCTGGTTGGCGGTCGAGACCACGGCGAGCCCGGAGCCGTCGTGGACGAGCCACGACCAGCCCGAGCCGAAGCGGTTGACGCCGGCCGTCTTCAGCTCGTCCTTGAAGGAGTCGAACGAGCCGAACGCCTGGTCGATCGCGCCCGCGAGGTCGCCATCCGGCGCGCCGCCGCCGTCGGGGCTCATGATCCGCCAGAAGAAGCTGTGGTTCGAGTGGCCGCCGGCGTTGTTGCGGACCGCGGTGCGGATGTCGTCGGGAAGCTGGTCGAGGCTGCGGAGGACGTCGTCGACGTCGGCGTCGGCCCATTCGGTCCCCTCCAGGGCGCCGTTCGCCTTGTCGACGTAGGCCTGGTGGTGCTTGTCGTGATGGAGGCGCATCGTCTGCTCGTCGATGTGGGGCTCGAGCGCGCCGTAGTCGTAGGGCAGGTCGGGAACTTCGAAAGCCACTGTTAGCTCCTTCGATCGTTCGGTCGGTGCCCGAAACCTATCGGGCCGCGTCAGGGCAGCAGCGGCGCGGGACCCCACGCCGGGTTGATGATCCCCGCGTCGGAGAGCCCGGTGTCGATCATGTGCTCGCCGCCGCCCTCGGAATCGATCGCGAACAGGTCGTTGCAGCAGAGGTGGGGGTAGTTCCGATCGCTGACGAAGGCGAGGCGGTTGCCGCGCGGGAAGTAGCCCGAGAGCGCGTTGTTGTGGGGGAAGACGCTCGGCGTCACCTGCTGCAGGTCGGTGCCATCGGGCTTGATCGTGAAGACGTTCGACCCGAGCCGCGGGGCCTTGCTCGAGAACGTGATGCGCTTCCCGTTCGGCGCCCAGTCAGGGTCGAACGCCTCGAGCGGCGGCCGGGTGACGGCATGGGCATCGCGCCCGTCAACGGTCATGACGAAGATCCGGGCGGTGAAGCCGTTGGCGTCGAAGCGGCCGAACGCGATCGACCCGCCGTCCGGGGAGACCGAGGCAAAGAAGTCGGTGCGCTCCTCCCTGGTGTTGTGGACGATCCGCGTCAGGGCCCTTCTGTGGGTGCCGTCGGCGCGCATCTTCCAGATCGCGCACACGTCCCTCGGCGGCGGGTGGCAGCGGGTGAAGACGATCTCGCTGCCGTCCGGTGTGTATGCCGGGGTGAGGTCGCTGAAGCCCTTGGTTTCGCTCGCGACCGTGCGCTGGTGCGAGCCGTCCGCTCGCATCACCCAGATCCGGCCCTCGCCGGCGACGTTGAAGCGCTCGAACAGCAGGCGCTTGCCGTCGGCGGACCAGCTCGGCCCGTCAACCGAGTGCCTCGGCCCGGTGTTCGTGAGCTGCGCGAGCGCCGACCCGTCGGGATTGACGGCGTAGATCTGGCCGCTGACGTAGTCGGCGAGGCCCTCGTAGACGATCCTGGTGCCGTCGGGCGAGTAGTCGGGCATCGCCGCGGTTTGGTCATCCGCGACATGCGTGAGCTGCACCAAGCCGGCGCCGTTGGGCCTGATCGAGTAGACCTGCGAGGGCGTCGAGAGGTCCTCGAAGCTGGGGGGAACCTGGACCCCCAGCGAGAAGGCGATCCGGCCGTTCGTGCCGGGGAAGGCGGCCTGCGCGGAGCCGGCCGCGACCAAGGCGAGCAGGCCGACGATCAGCGAGATGGCCAGCGCGCGCCCCGCGCAGCCTCACTGAGTATTCGACCCGACGCGCCGGCCGCCCTGCCGGCGTCGTCCCTTTGTTCGGCAGCCAGGAGTTCCTTCCCCTGAATTCGCTTGCGAGGACGACGCTATCCGCAGCCGCCCTCGGGTTTCAACCCCTAGAGCGCCTCACGAAAGCCCTGGCGCCAGCTCGAATAGCGCGGCGCCCAGCCGAGCTCGCGCTTCGCCTTCGTGTTCGCTGCCCCGCGCAGCCCGCTCGCCGTCAGGGCGGCGAAGCTGCCGGCGAAGAGCCGCGCGACGAAGGTCGGGATCCGGAACGGACGCTTGGCGCCGAGCGCGTCGGCGTAGACCGGGAGCCATTGCCGCAGCGGCGCGGGCTCATCGTCGGTGACGTTGTAGATCCCGGGCGCGCCGCGCTCGACGGCGGCGACGGTCGCCCCGGCGGCATCCTCGACGTGGATGAACGAGAACACGCCCTCGCCGGGACCGATGATCGGGAACTGGCGCTTCGCGACCCGCCGGGCGATGCTGCCGTCGCGGGCGAAGTACGTGCCCGGGCCGTAGAACTGGCCGTAGCGGAGAACGAGACCGTCGACCCCGTCTGCCTCGAGCACAGCTCGCTCGTGCCCGATCAGGGTCGCGACCCCCTCGCTGAAGCCGCCCGGGGCGTCGGTCCACGGCGGGGCATCCTCCTCGAGGACGCTCGGGCCCTCCGGCGCGTACAGGAACGCGATGCTCTGGGTCACGAACCGGCGGGCGCCGGCCGACCGGACAGCCTCCAGCAGGTTTCTCCCGCCCTCGCGCCGCACCCGGTTGGTCGGCTCGTAGTCGACGGTCCGCGGGTTGTACTCGCGCGGCAGCCGGGTGAGCTCGTTGACGACGACCTCGGGTCGCGCCGCCGCGACCGTCTCCGCGACCGCTGCGGCGTCGAGCGCGTCGCAGACCGCCGCCCGCGCGCCGGCGGCCTCGATCGCGCCGGTGCGCGCCGGCGAGCTGGTCGTCCCGGTCACCTCGTGACCGGCGGCGACGAGCTGGCGGACGAGGGGACAGCCGATGACGCCGCTGGCGCCGGCGACCAGCAC